>NZ_BADV01000062.1:0-39986 GCF_000238895.1 Pseudoalteromonas sp. BSi20429
GATTCGCTTTAGCGCCTCAAGGGATGCGAATAATACACCCTTTATTTTTCGAGTCAACACTTAGTTTTAAACTTTCTTTTTAGATAATTTAAAACCGAAGTTTTATTTAACTCTCTGAGTAGTTCGTGCCCCGCTATGCGTTGGCGTTTCCCGTCTCAGTGGGGTCGCATTATAGGGAGATCATATTTTTACGCAAGCACTTTTTTAAAGAAAAAGTAAAAAAAGATACTGTTCGGTTAGTATCTGAACTAAACCCCCTAAAACTGATAGTTTTGTAACCAAACAGTGCACTGTATGGTACAAAAATCACCTTGCTGATACACTCAAATACTAATAATCATGATCTAAAAGGTACTAACTATGGCAATTCGTTCTTATAAAGGTGCTACTCCTTCATTTAATTCGTCTGTTTATATTGATGAGTCATCGGTTTTGATTGGTAATATTACTTTAGGTGATAATAGTAGTGTGTGGCCGTTAGTAGCTGCACGTGGTGATGTTAACTATATACGTATTGGTGAGCGTACAAATATACAAGATGGCAGTGTATTGCATTTATCTCGCGCAACTAAAAGCAATCCAGATGGTTATCCACTTATTATAGGTGACGATGTAACAGTTGGTCATAAGGTAATGCTGCACGGATGTGTATTAGGAAACCGTATACTTGTAGGTATGGGTGCTATTATTATGGATAACGTGGTTGTTGAAGATGATGTAATTATAGGTGGCGGCTCTTTGGTACCACCAAATAAGCGTTTGGAGTCTGGTTACTTATATGTTGGAAGTCCAGCTAAGCAAGCCCGCCCTCTTACAAAGCAAGAACTTGCCTTCTTAAAAATATCTGCCGATAACTATGTATCACTTAAAGATGAATACTTAGCTGAAATCGCTAACTTAAGTTAATAAGCTTACTTCAATTTGGCCTGCCGAGTTATAGCTCTCTTCTTCGATAAGCTCCTCGGCACGTTCTTCGTAATCAAAACGATACTTTTCAAAATATTCTGTTGCGTGACTTTCGTCTGTTAATTTAAGTGTATTTACTTCTATTATACATTCCACCAGCATGCCACTAACTTGTGCAAAAAAAACTAACTGATGATCGGGCTCTCTAAACTCTAGCCTATCTATAAACTGTATTGCCTGATTCATTTAAGCATTCCTTGTTTGAGCGCATCAACGACGGGAAGTATTTTTGGCATTTTGTTACGCCATACATAATATGCTTGAGCAGCTTGACCAACTAACATTCCACTGCCATCTAAAAGCTTAGCGTTAATATTATGCTGTGCAACCCAATTCATAAAAATGGTATTTTGCAGTGAATAAAACATGTCATAAGCGACTTCACAGTTAGTTATGTGTTTTTCATCAAGAGCAGGAAGCTCATTATTCATACTGCTAGATGTAGAGTTTATAATTAGTGAGTAATCGCTTACTGGTAAATCATCAAAGCCAAAGCCAGATACTGGTCCATATTGAGTAAACAGCTCTGCGAGTTCTTTGGCTTTTTGTGCTGTGCGATTAACTATTATTATTTCCTGAGGGTTATGCTCTAACAAAGGTAAAATAACCCCTCGAGCAGCACCGCCCGCACCTATGATTAAAATGCGTTTATTAGTTATGGCTACTTCATTAGCGAGTAAATCATTTACAAAGCCCACACCATCGGTGTTATCACCGAGTAATGTGCCATCATCTCGTTTTTTTAATGTATTAACAGCCCCTACAATTTTAGCTAATGGCGTAAGCTCATCAGCCATTGCATAAGCTTGCTCTTTAAATGGCATTGTAACGTTAGCACCAACACCACCTTGCTCAAAAAAAGACAATACTGTTTTTTCAAAGTTATCGATAGGTGCTAATATTGCGCGATAGTCGATTTGCTCACCCAGTGATACAGCAAATTGTTTATGTATCGCGGGGGATTTTGAATGTTTAATTGGATTTCCAAAAACCGCATATTTGTCCATTTTAAAGCAACCTCTTTGCAGCTATATACTGCCTATTAACGATGATAAGTAATATGATTAAACGACTTTTTTCTAAATCTAAGCCAGCTCCCGAGCAACAGACTCCTACTCCTGAAAAAACACCGTATGAAATAATAGGTGGAGAGAAAGGGGCGCGAGCTATCTCCAATCGATTCTACGACATAATGGAGTCAGATGAATACGCTAAACCGTTATATGATATGCATCCTCTGCCATTAGATCGAATTCGCCAAGTATTTTTTGAATTTTTATCTGGTTGGTTAGGCGGGCCAAACCTATTTACTGAAAAACATGGCCAGCCAATGCTACGTAAAAGGCATATACCTTTTACTGTAGATAAAGCATTGCGCGATCAGTGGATGTACTGCATGAATAAAACGCTGGATATAGAAATAGACAACCCGTTGTTACGTGAAGGCTTAAAGCAATCATTCTCTCAACTAGCAACGCACATGATCAATCAGCATTAAATTTGTATTTAGCCACAATGCAAAAAGGCGCTAATTAGCGCCTTTTTGATTACTGTGTAATTGTTATAATTGCCATTCTCTGGCTATTAGCTCACTTGGTTGACTAGTTAACCACTCTTGCGGGCGTAAGTAATACTGATATAGGTTAGCTTCTGGACTACTTGGCTCTGGTTTATAATTATATTCCCAGCGTGCAAGTGGTGGCATAGACATTAATATAGACTCTGTGCGACCGCCACTTTGTAGTCCAAATAAAGTGCCTCTGTCCCAGACTAGATTAAACTCTACATAACGTCCGCGACGATAAAGCTGAAAATCACGTTGTTGCTCTGTGTATTCATCATTTTTACGACGTTCAATAATAGGTAAATAGGCATCTAAAAATCCATTACCCACCGATTGCATAAACGCAAAACTCTTTTCAAAACCAAGTTCGTTTAAATCGTCAAAAAACAAACCTCCTACTCCGCGCGTCTCGTCTCTGTGCTTTAAATAAAAATACTCGTCGCACCATGTTTTATATTTTGGATAAACTTCACTACCAAATGGCGCACAAATGTCGTGAGCAACTTGATGCCAATGCTGTACGTCTTCTAATACTGGATAAAAAGGAGTGAGATCAAATCCGCCACCAAACCACCATATTGGCTCTTCGCCTTCTTTTTCGGCTATAAAAAAGCGCACATTGGCATGACTTGTTGGTACATGAGGGTTTTTAGGATGAATAACTAACGACACACCACACGCATGAAAGCTGCGTCCTGCAAGCTCTGGTCTGTGTGCTGTTGCCGAGCCAGGCATTGAAGCGCCAAATACATGAGAGTAATTAACTCCGCCTTGCTCTATTACAGTGCCATTTGTGGTTACACGTGTACGACCACCACCGCCTTCTGCTCGCTGCCAGTTATCCTCTATAAATTTAGCACTGCCATCTGCAGCCTCCAAACCTTTGCAAATAGTGTCTTGCAAAGCCATAAAGTATGCTTTTACTTGATCTAATAATTCGCTTTGCATATTAACCTCTAAATATTTTTCCAGTCATGGCATCTTTTATTGTGCTTGGTTGAGTATTACCACCTAACGCCTCATCAACGTAAAAGCCAACTTGTTCTGTAAATTGCGCTTTAGCTTGCTCAATACTAATTACCGTTTCTTGACCGGTTAAGTTTGCACTGGTTGATACTAGTGGCTTACCAAACTCTTGGCACAAACGTTTTACTGTTGGGTGGTTTGTTACTCTGACTGCAATGGTATCAAACTGCCCTGTGAGCCATTTAGGCGTGTTTTTAGATGCAGGCATAACCCATGTAATTGCAGCAGGCCAACTCGAAAAAATATCAGCGCGTTTATCCATTGGTATTTTTGCATCATCTACGTATTTTAATAATTGTCCGTAGTTATCAGCGATTAAAATAAGCCCTTTTTCAACTGGGCGCTGCTTAATAGCTAATAGTGCCTCAACGGCTTGTTGATTATCTGGATCACAACCTAAACCATATACAGCTTCTGTTGGGTATAAAATAACTTCGCCTTGCGTTAAGCATGTTATTGCAGTGGGCGTATTTGAAAGGTCTGACAAAGTAGTCTCCAGATATAATTAAACGTTATTCAGTTGGGGTTAGCTTATGCATGCAGTTTTTTTGTGGGCATTGCAATAATATGCCGTTTGCCATATTTCTTTCTATGACGATAGGCCAGTCACATTCAGGACACGGATGTTCAACCGGTTTATTATTAAGCGTGTATTTACAACTTGGGTAGCAATCACAAGAATAAAATACTTTACCAAACTTATTACTGCGCGCGACTAAATGACCTTTTTTGCATTTAGGGCAACTAGGCAAAGTATCTTCGCTTTGCTTTTCTTCATTTTCGTTAGCAATGTAATGACACTCTGGATAACCCGTACACCCAATAAACATACCGTAGCGCCCATTTTTAACCACCAGCGGTTTGCTGCACTGCGGGCATGCTGAATCTTCAAGAACTTTAATTTCGTTACTATCGTGATGTGCCAACGGCCTAATAAAATCGCATTCAGGGTAACTTGCGCATCCTAAAAAAGGGCCTGATTTACTATTGCGGATCACTAACTCTGAACCACACTGTGGGCATATCTCGTATTCTTTTTCGAGGGCGTGCTTGTTCGCCGAGAAAAGCGAATGGTCGATTTTACTCATGGTGATCCTAATAGGTTAGTGAATTTTCGCCTAATATACCCAAACCACTTAAAGATACAAGCAATGCCGTGCTTATCCGTTTAAGTAATTTGAGTACAATTAAGATAATTATCTCTAATGAAGAAGTTCGCTGGGTTCATCAAAAATCAAATCTTCCATTTGCTCATATGCCTCTTCAGAGCCAGGAACATTAAACAAAATCATAAGTACAATCCATTTTAAATCTTCTAGGCTTATGATTGGTTTATCTAGTGAGGCTAAACAGTCCATTACCATCTCACGAGTTACATTGTTAATTACGCCTATTTGCTCAATAAACATTAAAAAGCCACGACACTCAGCACTGAGCCTTTGGCATTCACTATCGGTAAATATACGCACAGCATCTTTAGGGTTAGTAATAAGATAAGGAGACTCGTCACTGTGTTGTAAATCGGCGAGTTGCTCTAACCAATCGAGTGCTTTAAATATCTCAGGCTTATTAAAGCCCGCGCGCAGTAGCTCATCGGTTAATTCATTTTGCTCTGCAAATATATCCGCTTCGCTATGAATGTAATTTTCAAAAAGATATAAAAGAATATCAAACATATTACCTTCCTGCGCTCAACTTAATATAACCATCTAACACTCGCTCAATCTGATCGTCTAATTCTAAATCGAGCAACCTAGCGAGCACTTTGTCTATTGGCCACTGCGCACGACGTACAATGTCGTCTACGCTGGTTACTTCAAAGCCAATGCTATTTAAAACCTCGCATTGAGAATTTGCCTGAATAGGCTGCTCTTTGTTACATACATTATTGTCGTAAGTAAAACTCACCTCATCAAGAATGTCAGCCACGTTTTCTACCAGCTTAGCACCTTGCTTTATTAAAAAGTGACTTGCCTGCGCTAACGGGTTTTTAATAGAACCCGGTACTGCAAATACCTCTTTATTTTGTTCAAGCGCATAGCGTACTGTAATTAACGAACCACTTTTAATTTCAGCCTCAACAATAAGCACTCCCAACGATAACCCAGAAATAATACGATTTCGGCGCGGAAAGTTATGCGCATGAGCAGCTGCCCCTGGTAAAAACTCACTCACCAACAGGCCGCTTTCTAAAACTTGATCTGTTAATAGTTTATGGCGTTTAGGATAGTAAATATCAACCCCAGTACCAAGCACCGCTATGGTTTTACCCGTACCAGCAAGAGAGCCCTTATGTGCTGCTCCATCTATTCCCCGTGCCATACCTGAGGTAACTGTAATACCCGCTAAAGTTAACTCGTATGCAAATTCTGATGCTATTTCAAGCCCGGAAGGTGTGGCATTACGACTCCCTACAATTGCAATTTGTGGAGTAGATAATAACGAGACATCTCCCCTACAAAATAGTAATAAAGGCGCACTGGCAATCTGTCGGAGATCTTCTGGATAAAGCGCATCAAAAATACAGACAACCGTAATGTTGTGCAGCGCTATTAATTGCTCATAATGACTGACTTGTTGCCAATTGGTGTTGAGTAAATTACTCGCCTGATTAGCGGTTAATCCAAGCTGTAAAAGCTTGTCATGAGGTAAGTCGAATAACGACCCAAGGGAATAATTTGTAGATAGTGCTAAAAGGGTTTTGATACCCAACCCTTTACACATATAAAAGGCAAGCCAGTGGGCTAGCTTGCCAGATGACTGATCCATGCTCTCTCCTAGAGCACCGACTCGCTACTTCTTAATGAATAACTGCAATATCTCCAATGCGAATTGGGTGCTGGTTTTTAGTTATTAATGCATAACTTATTTTGTCATACACTTTAAAGACAATTAGCTCGCCAACTTTTTCTTTAGGCATAGTCCACGTTGTGCTCTCTTCGTCAGACTCACCACCAAATAATTGGCTCACATCAGATAAAAGCTTCTCGTATTTACTAGAATCTTCTGGATAACGAGGGCCACGAGGACCATCAATAACCGTTGGCGATTGACGTTCTAGATCTAATACATGACCCGCTTCTATGTTTTGTTCACTGCCTAAGTTTAGCACTACAACATCCATTGTGCTGAATTCTCTAACTTGTCGTGGGGAAGCAATAATATTCCCTGTTACAGGCTCAGAAGGACGGTGAATATTAAAGTACGCAGGAAGCATTTGACCTTCCATTGCCGGCATTAAAAAATCGCCTTGCTGAATTTCTCGTTTAACAGATTCAACACGTAATGACGAAGGCACGCCATTGTGTTCATCACCCGCTCTAAACGCACGTGCGATACCCACGTAAGATGCACGCGTTGCTAACACTTCACCGGTTAAATCGGTGTAAGGGTCACCTTTATGGTAAATGGCATATGCTTTATGTACTTGTAAGTCGCCTTTAACATATAAAATATGGCCTAACGTTTGTGTTTTAGTATTTTCGTTAGCACCTAAAATATAAGGTTTGCCTTTAATATCGTCACTGTTCATTGCTTGCTCGTAACTGATATACGGTTTGATCATTTCAAGCGGCAAAGTAGTAATAGCATTACGCCCTTTTGGTGTAATACGACCCTGAGGAGATAGCTTTCTATATCCTTTATTAATCACTAAACGTGGGTTTCCATCTGCATCGTATATCAGCGCTAATGCATCACCGGGGTAAATTAGGTGCGGGTTGTCAATTTGTGGATTCATTTGCCAAAGTTCAGGCCATAGCCAAGGCTCATCTAAATAGATGCCAGAAATATCCCAAAGTGTATCGCCTTTTTTTACAACATACTGTTTTGGTGCATCTTTTTTTATTTTAAGCACGTCAGCAATTGCGGGAAACGCAGCACTTAACGTAAGCATGATTGCAAGTAATGGAGATTTCATTGAGCTTCCTTGTATTGTTTTTTCATTATTATTGCCCAAAACCTGTTAAAGGTGAACGCGAATGGCTAAAATAAGAGCATACAATACCCTAAATTAAGCACAAGTGAAAAAGGTAACTATGGCTAGGTTAGAAGTTTTAAGATTTCCAGATGAACGTTTACGTACTATAGCAAAAGATGTTGCACAAGTTGACGACACAGTACGCCAAATTGTAAAAGACATGCTAGAGACAATGTACGATGAAAATGGCATTGGACTTGCGGCCACGCAAGTAGATATTCATCAACGAATCGTTGTTATTGATGTATCAGAAGAGCGCGACGAGCCACTGGTATTAATTAATCCACAAATCATTAAAAAAGACGGCTCTACCGTTAGCGAAGAAGGCTGTTTATCAGTACCTAACTCGTATGCAAAAGTAGACCGCGCTGAAACAGTAACAGTCGCTGCACTTAACGAAAACGGTGAAGAGTTTGTACTAGATGCAGATGAATTACTGGCTATTTGTATTCAACACGAACTAGATCACCTTCAAGGTAAGCTGTTCATTGATTACTTATCTCCATTAAAGCGCCAACGTATTCGTAAAAAGCTTGAAAAAGAAGCTAAATTTGCAGATTAGTAATAAGTACCTTAGGAAAACTCAGTGACTCAACCATTACGCATTATATTTGCCGGTACGCCGGACTTTGCAGCACGTCATTTACAAGCGCTGATACAAAGCGAACACCAAATAGTGGGTGTATATAGCCAGCCAGATCGCCCTGCAGGTCGTGGTAAAAAATTAAAAGCCAGTGAAGTGAAAGAGCTAGCGCTTGAGCACAACTTACCGGTTTTTCAGCCACAGTCATTAAAAAATGATGAAGCACTAGCAGAGCTAACAAGCTTAAATGCCGACATTATGATTGTTGTAGCGTATGGCTTAATCTTACCTAAAGCTATATTAGAAGCCCCACGTTTGGGTTGTTTAAATGTGCATGGCTCTATATTACCGCGCTGGCGCGGCGCTGCACCGATTCAACGCGCAATTTGGGCAGGTGATGAACAAACCGGCGTAACAATAATGCAAATGGATGAAGGGCTAGATACCGGCGATATGCTACATATAAGTCGCTGCCCTATTAGCACGACAGAAACTAGCGCTAGTTTATATACAAAGCTTGCTGAGCTAGGTCCAGACGCGTTAATTGAAACCATTAATAAATTAGCTAATGGCGAGATCACCCCTGAACCTCAAAATGATGAACTTGCTAACTACGCTAAAAAGCTTTCTAAAGAGGAAGCTAATATCGATTGGTCAATGAGTGCACTGCAAATTGAGCGAAACATTCGCTCTTTTAATCCATGGCCAGTGTGCTTTACCCAAATGGGTGGGCAAACAGTAAAGATTTATCAAGCGCAGGTTGTGCTGCAATCAGGTGATCCTGGGCAAATTTTATCAAGCGACAAAAATGGCGTAGTCGTGGCGTGTGGCGAGCATGCCTTATGTATTACGCAATTACAGCCGCAAGGTAAAAAACCAATGGCAATTAACGACTTTTTAAATGGTCGTAGTGACTGGGTTACCCCTGGCACAATATTAGGCGAAAACAATGAGTAATGTTCCAAACGTACGAGCGCTGGCCGCTGAAACTTTATATAACGTAGTTGATAAAGGCGCATCGCTTAATCAAGAACTTCCATTTGCAAGCCAAGGCTTGCCGCCTAAAGATAAAGCGTTGCTACAGCAAATTTGTTATGGCGTTTTACGCTACTTACCGAGCCTTGAAAATTACTGCCAACACTTAGTAGAGCAGCCATTAAAAGGTAAACGTAGAATATTTCAGTTTTTATTATACGTAGGTATTTATCAACTGCAGCATATGCGCGTACCACCACATGCTGCAATTTCAGAAACTGTAAACGCACTGGCTCAACTGCGCGCTTTAGGATTAAAAGGGCTGATAAACGCCATTTTACGTAGTTTTCAGCGCCAACAAGCAGAGCTTGAAGAAAAAGCGAAGCTTATTCCGGTATGTTTATACAACCATCCAAATTGGTTTATTAAACAGGTGCAAACAGCCTACCCAGATAGCTGGGAAGCACTACTTGAAGAAAACCAGCAACAAGCACCTATGTGGCTTCGTGTAAACCAAGCACAATTTAGCACGCAAGAATACAGCGAAATGCTTAGCGCTAACGATATTGAACACACCTTAAACCCTGACTTTATTGATGGGATTAAGCTTGCCAAACCACGTGATGTATTTTCGTTGCCTGAGTTTGATACAGGTGCATGTTCAGTACAAGATGCTGCAGCACAGTTGGCAGCCCGCTTTTTAGAACCTAAAGCAGATGACTATATTTTAGATGCCTGTGCAGCACCTGGCGGAAAAACGTGTCATATATTAGAGCTTGCTGATGCTGATGTACTTGCACTTGATAGCGACTCAACTCGCCTTGAACGCGTTAAGCAAAACTTAACGCGTATTGGCTTAGGTGCAGACCTACAATGTGGCGATGCCTCACAACCACATACTTGGTGGGACGAAAAATTATTTGATCGTATTTTGCTTGATGTGCCTTGTTCAGCCACTGGCGTAATTCGCCGTCACCCTGATATAAAATGGTTACGTCGCGCATCAGATATCGAAGACTTATCTAAGTTACAAAACGATATTCTTGATAGCATTTGGCCACTGTTAAAACCAGGTGGCACATTGGTATATGCTACGTGTTCGGTTCTTCCACAAGAAAACCAACAGCAAGTTGCTAAGTTTTTAGCTAATAACGATGATGTAGAACATATACCTCTACACGAAAATGATACCGTAACAACTCCAGGTTTGCAGTTACTGCCCGGTGAAAGTGATGGATTTTATTACGCTAAGCTAGTTAAAAAAGCCTAATAGCCGTACACTAAATAGTTAGCCATTTATGAAACATTAAATGGCTATTTTTTTAATTAAATTATGATCAATACCACGGGTAAATAATGAAAATAATTATACTCGGTGCCGGGCAAGTTGGTGCTACGCTTGCTGAAAACTTAGTTGGCGAACAAAACGAAATTACCGTTGTTGATATAGACGGTAACCGATTACGTGAACTTCAAGATAAGTACGACTTACAAGGGGTTATGGGCCACAGCGCGCATCCTGATGTTTTACGCCGTGCAGGCGCTGAAGATGCCGATATGATTATAGCAGTAACCAGTTCAGATGAAGTGAACATGGTTGCATGCCAAGTGGCGTACAGTATTTTTAAAACGCCCACTAAAATTGCCCGCATTCGCTCAGAGCAATATTTAAAATACCGCGAAAAACTATTTCAAAACGATGATTTACCAATCGATCATTACATTGCTCCCGAAGCACTGGTCACTAAGTATATTCGCCGTCTAATTGACTACCCTGGTGCTCTGCAAGTATTGCAGTTTGCCGATGGCATGCTCTCGTTAGTAGCCGTAAAAGCTTATTATGGGGGTTTATTAGTAGGTTATGCGTTATCTGCACTTAAAGAACATATTCCTAATGTAGAAACTCGTGTTGCCGCTATTTATCGTCAAGGTAAAGCAATCAAACCACTGGGTACCACCGTTATTGAAGCCGATGACGAAGTATTCTTTATTGCCGCTACAAAACATATACGCGCAGTAATGAACGAGCTACAAAAACTTGAGCGTTCGTACAAAAAAATTATGATAGCTGGTGGCGGTAACATTGGGGCAGGCCTTGCCCGCTCACTTGAAAAAAACCACACCGTTAAACTAATTGAACGCAGTAAAGAACGTGCCGAGCAACTCTCAGAAATGCTCGATAACACGGTCGTTTTTTGTGGTGACGCATCTGATCAAGAACTGCTCTCAGAAGAGCATATTGAACAAGTCGATGTATTTATTGCCGTAACCAACGACGATGAAGCAAACATTATGTCGGCCATGCTTGCAAAACGTATGGGCGCACAAAAAACCATGGTACTTATTCAACGTGGAGCTTACGTTGATTTGGTACAAGGCGGCGAAATAGATATTGCCATATCGCCACAACAAGCAACTATATCAGCGTTATTAACGCACGTACGCCGTGGTGATATTGTTAACGTGTATTCACTGCGTAAAGGCGCAGCAGAAGCCATTGAAGCGGTTGCTCATGGTGATGAAAACACATCTAAAGTGGTTGGTCGTGCGATTGCCGACATAAAACTTCCTGCAGGTACAACCATTGGGGCAATAGTACGTAATGACGATGTGTTGATAGCTCACGATGATACAATTATTATGTCGGGCGATCATGTCATCATGTTTTTAATCGACAAAAAACACATTACCGTTGTAGAAAAACTATTCCAAGTAAGTGCTATATTCCTTTAACTAGTTACTCTAATTAGTTAATTTAATACACAAAAAAGCCGCTGACTAAAGCGGCTTTAATGGAGTATGCTTAAATATTGATTACTGTACTTTTGAAAACTCTTCTTTAGAGATTTCACCATTACCATCAGTATCCAAATCATCAAAAATCTTTACAAGCTGAGGGTTAACCTTTGCTTCTTCCATTGTAATAGCACCATTACCATCTGCATCAAAAGAGGCAAAATCTACTGCGGCATATGCTGCTGATGAAGATGCTAAAACGATAACTGCAAGTGTTGTATTTAATGTTTTCATAATAATATTCCTAGTAATATGGGAAGTCCTTTTCAAAGATCCCTGACTGTGAAAAATGTTTAATCTGAAAAGATTAATTAGTAATTAGTAATTAGCGAATTCTTCTTTAGAAAGCTCGCCGCTACCGTCGGTATCTAGCTCAATAAATTCAGCCATTAAATCTGTATCGACTGCCGCTTCGCTTGGGCTAATTGTGCCGCTACCATCGATATCAAGGCTGTCAAAATCTGATGCTGCAAATGCAGCGGAAGAAGATGCTAGTACTATAAGTGCTAATGCTTTATTTAAATGTTTCATAACTTAATCCTTCAATGTTCTATCAAAAAAATTGCTTCGTTTAACTTAAAACGTAATTTTTCACTTCCTTGTTATCCTCTTTCGTAAGCTCCCTTGCCTACTTAGGTGTCTTTGGCAACTCAGGATAAATACTTTTTAATTAAGCTTCTGAAAATTCTTCTTTTGATAACTCACCATTTTGGTCAGTATCAAGCTCAGAAAACATGCTCATTAGCTTTGCATCTACTGATGCTTCTGCTTGGCTAATTGTGCCACTGCCGTCTACATCCAGTGTGTCAAAATCTGTTACAGCAAAAGCGGCTGAAGAAGATGCAATAGCGATAAGTGCTAAAGTTTTATTAATGCTTTTCATAATATGTATCCTTCAAATTTATGTGTGTGCGATTAAGTATTTCACTTTGAATCACGATTTCGTTCAGTACACTTAGACTATTACAACTTAGATGCCAACATTTAAAAGCTATTAATTTTCAATAAGTTAAATATAAAACGTACAACAAGAAGGCGTTTTTAGAATAGTTATTGTTGCCCTTTAGCAACACGTTTTAAAGAGATGACATTAAAGTCATTAAAAACATATAGTTATGTTTATATAAAAAGATACATTTTTAAATGTACGGTTTTAAAAGGAGGGATTTTAAAGAATAATTGAGATAAATTTTAACGAGGAAGCTTTAATAACAAAAAATAAGCTGTAAAAAATAATACGTAATCAGTTGTTTTATTTAAATAATAATTTTAATTATGAAAGAGAAAAAACATTTTATAAATACTGACGTAAAATGCCTTTTTGTTGCAAATAAGCGAAAACCTATTTATTCAACGGTAGGCTCAAGCGCAGAAGGGTCTATAAAATGCTCTTTCATGAAGGCTTTCATTTCATCCTCGCTTGCTAGTAGCTTAATTCCACAGTGCACGCCTGCGGCATGCTCTTTAACACTGCAAATTTCACCTTCAAAATCTTTATCACTGCTATTAAGTACGACAGTGCATTGCATATCTTTAATACTTTCAACTTGCTGATCGCCTCTAATATCAAACATTACACCAGTGAGTGAAATGTCTTTAATAAGGCCTTCAAGTACCCTATCGTCACTTAGCTTTAGCTTTGCAGGTAATAAGGTAGGTATGCGTGTTTGTGAGCGTAGCGCAAATAACTGCACTTGCTTTGGAAAGTTTATAAACACGAGTTTAGCGGGATGAGAGGCTACCGACATAATTTGCTGGCGAAACGCAATAACTTGCCCACCACTACCTTCAATAAGCGCTCTTACAACAACCATTACGCCATCACGTAAATAGTCACTCGCCGCAGGTAAACGCTTTGCATTGGGATAATTTAAAATAATAAACTGTTTATCGAGTAAACCAACTAATTCAGTTTTAACACGCTTACTGCTTGTAGGTGTTAATATTTCTAGGTCGACTAAGCTGCCTACACTTATATGCTTTAGCTTTTCTAAATTTGTTGGCATATCCCTTTCCCAATAGTTCGTAATTTAAAACTTAAGCCGCTCGTTTATCCACGCCAAAAAGTAGGCGTAAATAACACTAATAAAGTAAATATTTCTAAACGACCAAACACCATTGCAATGGTAAGCAACCATTTAGCACCATCGGTTATAGCGCCATAATGCGACGCTACATCCCCCAGACCTGGACCTAAGTTATTTAAACAAGCCGCAGTGGCTGAGAACGCAGTTATGTTATCCATACCCGTGCCCATAAGCGCTAACATAATAATAATAAACACCAACGCATAGGCAGAGAAAAAGCCCCATACAGCTTCTACTACTTTGTCTGGCAACGCCTTACGACCCAGCTTGATTGAATATATAGCCCGTGGGTGCACCAAACGATTAAGCTCACGCACACCCTGCAAGTAAAGTAAGAACACGCGCACTACTTTCATACCACCACCGGTAGAGCCTGCACAGCCACCAATAAAGCTCGAAAATATAAGTAAAATAGGTAAAAACAAAGGCCATGTTGAAAAGTTATCAGTAGCAAAGCCAGCTGTTGTACTCATTGAAACAGCTTGAAATAACGCTTGATCGAGGGTTTCATCGCCATTTGCAAATATCTCATTAGAGGAAAGTACGGTAAAACAAATAACCACCAGCGCTAATTGAATACACAAAAACACCTTAAACTCAGGATCTCGAATATAAACTTGTATGTTACGACTAGCTACTGCGGCGTAATGCAGGGAGAAGTTAACAGCGGCAATAATTAAAAAGAACACACAAATAAAGTTAATTACAGGGCTGTCAAAGTGCCCCATGGAAGCATCGTAAGTAGAAAAACCACCTATCGCCACCGTTGAGAATGCATGACATATAGCATCAAACCACTCCATCCCGGCTGCCCAATAAGCCAGCATACAAGCAATAGTCAGTGACACATAAATATACCAAAGGTGCTTTGCTGTATCGGCAATTCGCGGGGTCATTTTGGAATCTTTTACAGGCCCAGGTATTTCAGCGCGATATAACTGCATACCACCAACACCTAGCATGGGGAGTATAGCTACAGCGAGTACGATTATACCCATACCTCCAAACCACTGGAGTTGCTGGCGATAAAACAACACCGACTTAGGTAAGTACTCAATACCGGTAAGCACTGTAGCGCCGGTGGTTGTTAAGCCAGAGAATGCTTCAAACACCGCATCGGCGAGCGATAAATTAGGTTCTTGTAAAAATATAAGCGGCAAGGACGCAAACGCCCCAAGTACCAGCCAAAACAAAACAACAATTAAAAAGCCTTCACGTGCTTTTAAGTCACCGTTTTCATGGCGGTTTGGGTAATAAGCCATCATGCCAATAACAACACTAAAGATAAATGCTAAAACAAAAGGAACACCACCACCGTCTTTATATATTAAAGACACCAGTGCCGGAGGCACCATGGTAATACTAAACAGCGCAACAAGTTGGCCAAGAATTTTTATGATGGTACGAAATTGCATTTAGCTTGTCGCTTTTATTATTAGTAAATTCAGGCTGAGTAGTATCAACCAAATTAAATCGGGTCAGTATGCATTACATGCAATTTGTGTAGGTTATTACTCTTTAATAGTTAACTCAACTGCGCCGTGACTTAAATCAAAAATATCTTTGATTGCTTGCTGAGCTTCGCGGCTATCTATTGTAATCACCCATTCAATATTAGCAGTAAATTGCTTATCAATATTAAGCACTTGATACTTTGTTTTTAATAACTGCTCAATCGCGCCTTGCATGCTGTACTCACTACTCCCAGTAATTTCAACACTGGGAACTTTAAGTACCGTTTGCAATTTTACTAATGCATTATTTAATGAGCCACCATAAGCACGTACTAATCCGCCCGTGCCTAATTTTATTCCGCCAAAGTAACGTGTGACTACAGCTGTGATTTCGCCAAGGCCTGAACCCACCAGCACATTTAACATAGGTTTTCCTGCAGTGCCATTTGGTTCACCATCGTCCGAAAAACCATAAACATGGCTGCCACCGGGGTTGCCTGCCACATGTGCCCAGCAGTTATGACGCGCATCGCTATACTTTTCTTCAATGCTTTTAATAAATGCTTTAGCTGAATTTAAATCGGGGGTATGTGCAATGTGAACTATAAACGTACTTTTTTTAATTTCTTCTTGATGAAAAACGTCAGCAGCGGGATATTTATATTCAGACATATTTTAAACTTGTAAAAAGGGGGCCAAAAGGCCCCTTTAAATAATGTACGTATTTTAACGTGTATAAACTAATTAGTGTTAACTAGAATTAATCGAGCGCTAAATCTCGTGTCATATTCTCTAAGCTATCTTCGTGAACAATAATGTTATCTTCAATACGAATACCGCCAAATGGTTTAAATGACTCAATCTTTTCCCAATTAATAAACTGCTTATTATCGGTTTTCGCTAAATCACCAAGCAGTGAATCAATAAAATATAAGCCTGGCTCAATGGTAAACACTTGGTTTTTTTCAATCAGGCGAGTACAACGCAAGAACGGATGCCCTTCAGGCGATGGCTGATGTGTGCCCTTTTCGTCACTCATAAAACCACCCATATCATGCACTTGTAAACCAAGATGATGCCCTAGTCCATGCGGGAAGAAAGTAGAGGTAATTTTACGCTCAACAATTTCTGTCGCTGGTAGGTTAACAATTTTAAAGTCACTGAGTATTTGTGCGATACGGTTATGGCATTCAACGTGTAAATCACCATAAAGCATACCCGGCTTTAAACCTTTACCTAACTCTATTTGTTGAACTGTCATCGCTTGTACAAGCTCAGCAAACTCACCCTGCTTTTTAAAATCATACGTACGAGTAATATCAGCAGCATAACCATTAAAGTTTGCACCAGCATCAATTAAAAATGAGTTATGAGTGTGTGGCGCTTTTGGATCAAAGTGCGTGTAGTGCAAAATAGCGCAGTTTTCGTTAAGCGCAACAATGTTGCCGTACGGCATTTCATTTTCGCTTTGACGTGTTGCCATTAAGTACGCTTGCTGAATATCGAACTCGCTACCACCATTAAAGAATGTGTCGCGTGCAGCTTTATGCCCATCTACTGCAATGCGGTTAGCGTTGCGTAAACATTCAAGTTCGTACTGCGTTTTATAAGCGCGGTGGTAATGAAAATAGTTAAGTACAGGCTCAGGGTTCATAATACTAAAACCAAGTGCTTGCGCTACTTCAATATATTCGCCCATGTAAGCGTATTTAGCTTTGTCGTATGGTAATAACTTTTCAACTTGATCAGGCTGAAGTAATAGCTCTATATCAAAGTACTCAGCCCAAAAGTCACGAGGCTCGTCTGGTACTTTATGCCAAAAATCTACCGGACGATAAAATATTAGTTTTGGTTTGTCGCTGCCATTTACCACAATCCAGCAATGAGGATTATCAATAACCGGTAACCACGCTTTAAACTGTGGATTAACTTTAAATGGATAATACATATCATCTAAAAACTGGCGCTTAGCTTGGCCTGAATGAATTACTAATCCTTCTAACCCTTCGCTATTACAAATTGTACGAGTACGCTGTTGCAGTGTTGCAATATGTTCGGCGTATAAAACGGCTAATTTATCCATTGTTAATCCATCTGTTAAATTTAACTTGCTATGAGTCTATCACTTATACCAATTGCATTAAATTAATGATCTATTATAGCGATAAGAAAATAGCTTAATAACAAGGCTAAAATTATGATACATAGTTGTTCTATATAAATAATTTTTAACGCAGTTATTGAGTTATTTAATACGCTAGAATGATCATGTTTTTAATAAAATTGGTATTACCCTCAGCGCTCAAAAAAGGGGAATATTTAACATGTAAACATCCCCCTTATTAATACCTATCGTGTTAAGTTATTGGTCGATTGGTCGATTGGTATCATATATTCAACCGCCCATTTTCATTTCGAGTAGCGGCGCTAATACATTACCTTCTCGGCCCATTCTTGTATGGTAAACCTGCCTGTACGCAAATACATTTTTTACGTAATCGCGGGTTTCGCGATACGGAATAAGCTCTACCCATAACTCAGCCGGAATAGCGTCATCAGGTAACCAACGCTTTATACGGTGATAACCCGCATTATAAGAAGCCGTAGCCAGCACCTCATTGCCATGGTTTTTCTTTTTTAAGTACTGTAAGTAACTAGTACCTAACCTAATATTTGTTTTAGGTTGATATAAACGACTACTTGTCACACTGCCTTTGTTTACATACTCAGCAGTACTAGGTAATAACTGCATTAAACCACGTGCATTAGCATGCGAGCGTGCATCTGGTGCAAAAGAGCTTTCGCGCCTTGCAATAGCAATACTCCAGGCAACATCTATCTTGCTACGTTTACTGTAGCGCTCAAAAACATCTTGAAACGCAAACGGAAAACGTTGCTCTACGTTATCCCACGCTTTAATTTTTGCTAAAGTAAAAATAGTACTGTCGTGCCAACCTAAATCGGTAGATAGTTGTGATGCTGCTAGCTTTTCTTCATCGCTAGACGTATCCGTTAAATAATTCCACTCACGGCGCGCCGACGTAAAGCGCTCAATATCATAAAGTGCTTTTGCACGCTTAAAGCCAGGTGCATTACTTACTTTATCTACAAGCACCTTATCGACTGCTAAAGGTTGATTATTTAAATCAACGGGCAAACCTAAACGTGCTGCTGCTAAAAAGCCGTAATAATCACGATTAGCCGCTACTTTTTTCCAAATATCGTCTGCTTTTTGTTGCTCGCCACGTTTAGCATAGCTATAAGCTAACCAATATTGCTGGCCAAGGCTTAAATCCTCTTTTCCTGTAAAAAACGCAGCAATCCCTTCCCAATCTTGGGTTTTGAGCATATTGCCCAGTTGCCATTGAATAAGCTTGCTGTCTAATCGCTCTTTCGGCACTTTATTTAGCCAAAAGCTCGCTTGCTTATGCCCGCTTGAAGCAAGTGACAACGCAAAGGTGTAATACACGTCAGCTTTATCTTCATCACTATACTTAAATATTTTTTCTAGTTTTTCCCATGCTTTTAAAGCAAGCTCTTTATCGCGCCAAACCAAACGCTTAACACCATAAATTGCTATTTGGCCTTCTTTAGCCGACTTGTTTTTATATCGATATAATCCAGCTGCCGTGCTTGGATCTTTTCGCACTTTTAAATATAAGTCAGCTAAGTAACGATCCTTACTTGGCAATAAAGTTTTTAAGTAAGGTAATAAGCTTTGCGTCCCGCCTTGTGCAGCAAGTGTTACACGCTTCCAAACCGTTTCTTCTTTCATGTAGCCTTTTTTACGCCACGTAGAAAACAAACTATCACAGCCATTAGGTTGCGATTTACCAACGGCCCATAAGTCGGTCACCTGATTTAGAATCGCCTTTTCAGGCGCGCCCAAGTCGAGCTGAAAATCTAAATAAGTACAGGTAAGCCCAGTATTAGACGTTTCACGGTAGTTGCGTATATACGCCGCTTTTTCATTGTTCTCTTTTAAATACTCCAACCACGCTTTGCGCACAGGCCACTCAAGCGGTGTATGCTGATATATATTTAAATAGTCTTCTATCTCTGCCTGATGCTTAATACTCGGGTGACGTTGCCAATATGTTTTTTCAACATACGGTTTTAACGGATGATTTAGGTTACTAACCGCTTGTTTAAAGTCTTGGTAACTTCCGTACCTTACTTTTTTTTCGGCATCTAAAAAGGCATCGTTATCGATACTTGCCTCGGCAGAGTGAAGAGGGAAAATGAATGCAGCTGCCGCAACACTTAGTAAATATTTTTTCATAATGTCCTTTAATAAAAATTAAAGTAGTGAATAAAAACTTTTCAACCACCTTAGCACCAAACCAGCTATATTTTAACCAGTCGATTGTAACCGAGTTAAATTTTTCGTTGCATTTTTAATTTAAAGCAAGCACACTGATTGAAATGCAAACTCATCGTACCAGTCTTAGTTCGTCAACTAGGGAGAATAATAATGTTATATAAAAGCGATTCCTTTGAAGTTAGCTTCCTAAAGGAAAACATCGCCGAGTTTAAGTTTTGTGTTGCAGGTTCTGTAAACACATTATCTCAAAAAACTCTTTCAGATTGCGCAGCAGCATTAAAAGAATTAGCTGCCAATACTGATATCAAAGGCATGATTTTTACCAGTGATAAAGACCACTTTATTATTGGTGCCGATATCTTCGAATTTTTACCTACATTTACTAAACCTGAAGAAGAATTAGTAGTGTGGATCAAAAACGCAACCGACGTTTTTGATGCAATCGAAGATTTACCATTCCCAACTCTAAGCGCTATAAATGGTATGGCACTTGGCGGTGGTTGTGAGTGGGCACTTGCTACCGATTATCGCGTGGCAAGCGAAACAGCTAAAATGGGCCTACCAGAAGTTAAACTTGGCATAATGCCTGGTTTTGGTGGCACAGTGCGCTTACCACGTATCATTGGCGCCGATAACGCGATGATGTGGATTACCTCAGGCGCAGAAAACCGCGCAGCAGATGCCCTTAAAGTAGGTGCGTTTGACGCGGTAGTTAGTGCTGACAAACTTTTAGAGTCAAGTGTATCAACACTTGAACTGGCGATTGCTGGCAAGCTAGATTGGCAAGCAAAACGTAACGTAAAACTACAGCCACTTAAATTAAACCGTGTTGAGCAAGGCATGAGCTTTGCTATGGCAGAAGGTATGGTAATGGGTAAAACCAAAGGCCACTATCCTGCACCGGTTATGGCTGTACGTACTATTAAAGCAGCGGCAAACTGTACTCGCGATGAAGCAATGGCAATCGAAAACGCTAACTTTGCTAAATTAGCACGTACACCTGAAGCAGCTGCACAGACAGGTATATTCCTAGCTGACCAATACATTAAAGGTAAAGCACGTAAATTTGCTAAACAAAGCGATGTAGAAATTAAACAAGCCGCTGTATTAGGGGCTGGTATTATGGGTGGCGGTATTGCATACCAGTCTGCTTATAAAGGCACACCTATTATAATGAAAGACATCCAACAAGATGCGCTTGATTTAGGTATGGGTGAAGCGTCTAAGTTATTAGGTGCAAAAGTTAAGCGTGGCCACATGCCAATGGAAAAAATGTTGGCAACACTTAGCAAAATTAAGCCAACACTTAACGCGTCAGACCTACAAAGTGCCAACATTATTGTTGAAGCCGTTGTAGAAAACCCTAAAGTTAAGCAAGCAGTACTCGCTGATCTTGAAAAGACCATGCCAGAAGGTACGGTACTTACTTCAAACACATCAACTATTTGTATTGATTTACTAGCACAAGCGCTAGATAAGCCAGAAAACTTTTGTGGTATGCACTTTTTCAACCCTGTGCCAAAAATGCCATTAGTAGAAATTATCCGTGGCGCAAAAACCTCAGATAAAACAATTAATGCAGTCGTTGATTACGCACTTAAATTAGGTAAATCGCCAATTGTTGTTAACGATTGCCCAGGCTTTTTTGTAAACCGTGTTTTATTCCCTTACTTTGCAGGTTTTAGCAAATTAGTGGTTGAAGGCGCTAACTTTGCAAAAGTAGATAAAGTAATGGAAAACGTATTTGGCTGGCCTATGGGTCCGGCTTACTTACTTGATGTTGTAGGTATTGATACAGCATTCCATTGTACTGGCGTAATGGCTGACGGTTTCCCTGAGCGTATGGCGCGTGCTGATAAAGACCCTGTGACTATTTTTGCCAACGAAAAACGTTTTGGTCAAAAGAACAAAGCCGGTTTTTACAAATACGAAACAGATCGTCGCGGTCGTCTTAAAAAGTCTCATGACGAGACAGCAGTTGAGCTACTAAGCCCAATTACAGACGCACCAAAAGAATTTGATAAACAAGAAATCATCGACCGTTGTATGATTCCAATGATTAACGAAGTGCTACTGTGTTTGCAAGAAGGCATTGTTGCCTCTCCGCAAGAAGCAGATATGGCATTAGTTTACGGTGTTGGTTTCCCTCCATTTAGAGGCGGCGCGTTCCGTTACTTAGATCAAACTGGTTTAGCTAACTTTGTTGCAGCAGCAGACAAATACGCTCACCTAGGTGCGATTTACCAAGTATCTGAGCAAACTCGCAAGTGGGCCGAAGAAGGTCGTGTTTTCTATAAGGTGGAAGGTTAATATCATGAATAATCCAGTAATTGTAGATTGTATCCGCACACCAATGGGTCGCTCTAAAAGTGGTGTATTCAAACATAAACGTGCTGAAGACTTAAGCGCACATTTAATGAAAGGCTTACTTGATCGCAACCCAGCAGTTGATCCAGCATCAATTGACGATATTTATTGGGGTTGTGTACAGCAAACATTAGAGCAAGGCTTTAACGTAGCACGTAACGCAGCATTACTTGCCGGTATCCCACACAGCGTACCTGCTGTAACGGTTAACCGTTTATGTGGATCGTCAATGCAAGCATTGCATGACGCTGCACGCGCAATAATGACAGGCGCTGGCGACACTTACCTAATTGGTGGTGTTGAGCACATGGGTCACGTACCTATGACTCACGGCAACGACTTTCACCCAGGCCTTGCAACAACGATTGCGCAAGCATCGGGCTCAATGGGTTTAACAGCAGAATACCTTGCAACGCTTCATGGCATTAGCCGTGAGCAACAAGATGAATTTGCTTATCGCTCACATCAACGTGCACAAGCTGCAACTGTTGAAGGCCGTTTCCGTCGCGAAATTTTAGCAATGGAAGGTCACGCAGCAGATGGTTCGCTTATCTTAGTTGAAGACGACGAAGTAATTCGCCCAGAAACAACAGTAGAAGGCCTATCAAAGCTTCGCCCTGTATTTAATCCTGCATCGGGCACGGTAACAGCCGGTACGTCTTCTGCACTTTCTGACGGCGCATCTGCAATGTTAGTAATGAGCGAAGAAAAAGCAAAAGAACTTGGCTTACCAATTCGTGCGCGCATTAAAGCAATGGCAGTCGCTGGTTGCGATCCATCAATTATGGGTTACGGCCCAGTACCAGCAAGTAAAAAAGCACTTGCTCAAGCCGGTATTACAATTGATGACCTAGGCGTAGTAGAACTTAACGAAGCCTTTGCAGCACAATCATTACCTGTAATGAAAGATTTAGGGTTAATGGATGTTGTTGACGAAAAAGTGAATTTAAATGGCGGCGCAATCGCACTTGGTCACCCTCTGGGTTGTTCGGGTTCGCGTATTAGCACATCGCTTATTCACTTAATGGAAGACAAAAATGTACGATACGGTTTAGCAACTATGTGTATTGGTTTAGGCCAAGGCATTGCCACTGTATTTGAACGTGTTCAAGACTAATTAGTTTGAGCATGTAAACCATCTTGGTGATTAAAAAGGCGGACTGATTTTATTCAGTTCGCCTTTTTTATTAGCTTTAATTAAGTGAAAATTATCAGCTATAACACCAGTATGTAGTACTACGGAATTATGTGATCGGGCGTATTATTAAATAACGTGTTTTGCAGCAATAAAGTTTCAAATAAAATGGGTATATTAAGATAAGTAAAATAGTTAAATTACACTTAAAATTGCGTTAAACTCCCAAACTTATTAATTGCTATACTTAAGCACTCGCGTACGCAGCAATCACTTTAATTAAACAGGTCAATTTATTATGAGCTTTGATAATCCCGATCACCAATTAGATGCCATAGGCCTTCGCTGCCCAGAGCCAGTAATGATGGTACGTGCTGCTATTCGTAAAATGAGTGATGGTGAAACGTTATTAATAACCGCAGATGACCCATCAACCACTCGCGACATTCCGAGTTTTTGTACGTTTATGGATCACACGCTGGTGGCTAAAGATGCAGAAGAAGCACCGTATAGGTATGTGGTAAAGAAAGGTTTATAAACTGATGTAGGTTGGGTTGAGTTTTACGAAACCCAACGTATCTTATAATAATCGAAATAATTTCACTCATCGTATATATCGTTTAACTTATTATCACTCCCCCAGTTACTCGGTAATTTTGAATCTTTGACATATCGATGAAAACTCGAAAAAGGCCAATTACTGACTTTAGAAACATATTTATGTTTCACAGGGTTGTAGTGGATATAATTAATATGGTTATTTAAGTCTTCTTCATCTCTAATTTTATGTTCCCAATAACGACGCTGCCAAATCCCGCGCTCTCCCTTCGCTATTCGACTTTTATTACAAAATTCTGTTGCTGGCAGCTCTCGAGAAAAGCCTGATTTTATTAGCCGCCAACGCATTGCGTAATTATTATCATCTTTTGGTAATTGCCAAATAACATGAAGGTGATCGGGCATGATAACGATTGCAATCGTCTTTATTGGATGCTTTTTTGCCACCTTTGAATATACACGACGTAATAACTCTATATTTTCCACGAGCAAAGGCTGAGATCTATCTTCCAAATTTACCGTAAAAAAATAACATGCGCCCGCCTCTAGCATACGTTTATAACGCATATTTTTACCTATAAAATAAACAGATAAATAGGAGTATAGATTAGTTTTGTTAATTATAATCAAGGCAAGTTTAAGTCAAACTTATCCACGACATTGTTGCATACTTATAAAACTTGTTTCTTGCATAGGTTGGGTTGAGTTTTACGAAACCCAACCTATTTAATAACCACCAAAATAGCTTTATTCGTCACACATGTTGGGTTTCGCTTCACTCTACCCAACCTACGAAATCCCCTTGGTGTTAATGCTGAATAAACACTACAACGTCCTTGTCACAAATCCATTAATTCACTCGGGCTGCTTTAAAAATACAGCTATCACTTCTTCGTTATCGTCACTTGTGGCTTGTCGTAGTCACTGTAATCAATACTTACTATGTATGTGCCTTTTATTGCTGGTGTGAAACTAAAGTAGTTATAAATAGTATTACAGTCTGCGACAGCTGGTTGGCCGAGTGTTAGGCTTTGCCCTGCTGGTTGTGCGTCGCTGTAACCACAGTTGTAACCTTCACTAAAATCGACATCGGCTATTTTAAATTCGTACACTTTACCAGGCGTCGAAAATTTCACTTCTGCTTGATAAAGCGCAGGGCCAACTGGTGCAAACTGATACTGGGGTTCTGCATCCCACAGTGTAAAGTCGCCACGTAAGTAAATTGTGCGATCAAGCTCTTGCTGAGGTAATACATCGTTAATCGAAATTTGGCTTGTACAGGCAGTAAGTAAACCAGCAATTGCTAAGGTTAAAATTTGTTTCATAGAAATCATCAATGGGGTTTCCTTTGCATACAGTGAAAACTAAAAAGCCAGCAAAACGCTGGCTTTTAAAATTGTTAATCGGTGTTATTTTTGTAAAACAGAAATATCTGCAATACCTAAAAACAATCCGCTTAACTGGCTTAGCAGCGCAAGACGATTTTGCTTAACAGCTTCATCGTCGGCCATAACCATTACGTTGTCAAAAAAGTTATCAACACTTTCGCGAATACCTGCCAATTGGCTTAATGCTTCTTGGTAGTTTCCATCTGCGTAAAGTGGTGCAAGGTCAGTGGCAAATTTTGCTACTTGTGATGCTAATACTTTTTCAGCGTCGTCGCTTAATAAGCTCTCATCAACACTACCTTGGCTGGTAATGTCGTTTTTAGCCAGAATATTACCTACACGCTTATTAGCTGCTGCAAGCGCTTCTGCTGCGTCTAATGTACGGAAGTGGCTTACGGCTTTAACACGGCGATCAAAATCAACAGGTTTAGTCGGACGACGTGCAAGCACTGCTTGAATTACGTCTACTTCAATACCTTCGTCTTGATACCAAGCACGGAAGCGTCCTAGCATAAATTCAAATACGTCAGTTGATACATTTAAGTTAGTTAACTTGTCGCCAAACAATGTTTGCGATTTAGCTACTAGGTCTAAAATATCAAGTGGTAGTTCTTTTTCTACCATAATGCGAAGTGCACCAATAGCAGCACGACGAAGAGCAAATGGGTCTTTGTCACCTTTAGGTGCCTGGCCTATACCAAAAATACCCACCAGCGTATCAAACTTATCAGCAATAGCTACTGCACAGCTAATTAAGTTTGTAGGTAAGTTGTCGCCTGCAAAGCGTGGCATGTACTGCTCGTTTTGCGCTACGGCTACATCTTCGGCTTCACCATCGTGGCGAGCGTAATGCATCCCCATTACACCTTGCACGTCGGTAAATTCCATTACCATTTCAGTCATTAGGTCAGTTTTACTTAATAAGCCTGCACGCTGTGCTAGGTCTTTATCAGCACCTAATTGCTCAGCAATGTAACCCGCAAGTTCACTAATACGCTGAGACTTATCTTTAAGCGTACCAAGTTGCTTTTGGAACAATACGCTATCAAGCGATTCTAATCGGCTTTCTAGAGTTTTCTTTTTATCTGTTTCAAAGAAGAACTGTGCATCGGCTAAACGCGGGCGCACTACTTTTTCGTTACCAGAAATAACCACACTTGGATCTTTACTTTCTATGTTAGATACAAACAAAAATTTATTTAAAAGTTTGCCGTTTTGATCTAATAACGGGAAGTATTTTTGATCGTCTTTCATGGTATAGATTAACGCTTCGGCTGGTACATCTAAAAATGCTTCTTCAAATGTTGCCGTTAAAGTAACTGGCCACTCTACAAGTGATGTTACTTCTTCTAGTAAATCTTCATCCATAGCAACAATAGCGTTAACTGCTTTTGCAGCTTCTTCTATTTGTGTACGAATTTGCGCTTTACGTTGTTCGTAATCAGCAATAACGTAAGCAGATTTAAGTACGTCAAAAACGTCATCTGCATGGTTTATACTAATTTTTTCTGGGTGGTGAAAACGATGACCCTGAAGCTGGTTAGTTATTTTCTTACCAAGGATCTCACCTTCAAGTAACTCATCACCAAACAAAATAGTTACCGTATGCACAGGGCGAATAAATTGTGTTTTATTCGCGCCCCAACGCATTGGTTTAGGAATTGGTAATTTAGCCAACGCTTTAGTAATTGCACCTGTCATTAGCGTTTTAGTTTCTTGCCCTGCTACTTTAGCAATGTGCAATAACCATGCGCCTTTGTCTGTTTCGAGTGTTTGTGCGTCTTTTACTTCAATACCACAACCACGTGCCCAACCCATTGCTGCTTTTGTTGGGTTACCGTCACCGTCAAATGCGGCTTTAGTTGCTGGGCCGCGTTTTTCAACTTCTTTGTCTTGTTGCTTAGCTTCAAGCGCTTTTACTTGTAAACCTAAACGACGAGGCGATGCATACCAGCTTACGCCTTGATGCGCTAACTCTAGTGTTTCTAGCTCTGCAGTTAGGTTTGCAGCAAAGGCTTCTGCTAATTTACGCAGTGCTTTTGGAGGCAACTCTTCAGTGCCAATTTCTACTAATAAATTTTGTGCTGACATACTTACTTATCCTTACACAGCGGGAAACCAAGCGCTTCGCGTTTGTCATAGTAACTTTGTGCACACGCTTTTGATAACGCACGAACGCGTAAAATATAACGTTGACGTTCGGTTACCGAAATTGCGTGGCGTGCGTCTAATAAGTTAAATGCGTGCGATGCTTTCATTACTTGCTCGTAAGCCGGTAGTGGTAAGTTTGCTTCAATTAACTTTTGGCTCTCTGCTTCACATTTATCAAACTGAGCAAATAAGTCTTCTACGTTTGCGTGTTCAAAATTGTAAGTAGACTGCTCTACTTCATTTTGATGGAACACGTCGCCGTAGGTTACGCGCCCTAGTGGACCGTCTGCCCATACTAAGTCGTAAATACTATCTACGCCTTGAATGTACATTGCTAAACGCTCTAGGCCGTAAGTGATCTCACCCGTTACTGGTGAACACTCAATACCACCAACTTGTTGGAAGTAGGTAAACTGCGTTACTTCCATGCCGTTTAACCAAATTTCCCAACCTAGGCCCCACGCACCTAACGTAGGTGATTCCCAGTTGTCTTCTACAAAGCGAACTTCGTGAGTTAGTGTATCGATACCCATAGCCGCTAAAGAGCCTAAATAAAGCTCTTGGATGTTATCTGGCGATGGCTTTAAAACTACCTGAAATTGGTAGTAGTGTTGTAAGCGATTTGGATTTTCACCGTAGCGACCATCGGTAGGACGACGACACGGTTGCACGTATGCACTCGCCATTGGCTCTGGACCAATAGACTTTAAAAAAGTTTGCGGGTGAAATGTCCCTGCGCCCACTTCCATATCAAGTGGTTGAATAATGACACAGCCTTGCTGCGCCCAATAATCCTGTAAAGCCAGGATCAAACCTTGAAAGGTTTTTACGTCATATTTTTGCATATTTGGCTTTTTACTATCTAAGAAGTAGCGTGAAAATTACCCTTAGTATACCGTGTGTACACTCAGGTTTTAAGCAGTTTGTGTAATTGAAGAAAATAAAAAAGGAGCCATTAGGCTCCTTTTTCTATGTAAGCAATATTTTTTACACGTCTAAGTTAACTACACGTAGTGCGTTCTTTTCAATAAACTCACGACGAGGCTCTACTTGGTCACCCATTAAGGTCGCAAATAATTGATCCGCGCCAACAGCATCTTCGATCGTTACTTGTAACATACGGCGAGCACTAGGATCCATTGTGGTCTCCCAAAGCTGGCTTGGGTTCATTTCGCCCAGTCCTTTATAGCGTTGAATATAGATCCCGCGCTTCGATTCTGTGATCAACCATTCCAAAGCATCCACAAAGTTATCAACAGGTTTTGTTTTCTCACCACGTTGAATATATGCACCTTCGCTAAGGATGTTTGCGATGTTAGTACCAGTCACAGCAATGCGTTGGTAGTCACGTGACGCAATAAAGTCATAATGAAGTACGTGTGCTTTATCTACACCGTGCTGACGAATATTCACAACCGGGTAATACATATTACGCTCAGCATCATGCTCTGTACCAGCATGGAAAATAGTCGCATCTTCATCACGTGCAATCAGGTCGTCAACCAACACTTTAGTCCAAGCAATTACTTTAGCTTCATCTGAAAGGTCATCAGTTTTCAATTCTGTTTGATAAATTAAGCGTTCCATTACCGTGTTAGGGTATTTACGCTTTAAACGCTCAATTACTTTAACTGTGTTTTGATAATCGTGAACGATTTCTTCTAGTGCTTCACCTTCAAGAGCAGGTGCATCTGTACTTGCATACAACGCTGCACCATTAAGAGCAAGCGATGTTAGGTATTCAACTAATGCAGGGTCATCTTTAATATAACGCTCTTGCTTACCTTTTTTCACTTTATAAAGTGGTGGTTGAGCAATGTAAATATAGCCGCGTTCTACAATTTCAGGCATTTGGCGATAGAAGAATGTTAATAGTAACGTACGAATGTGAGAACCATCCACGTCCGCATCGGTCATGATGATGATACGGTGGTAACGTAATTTCTCAGGGTTATATTCGTCACGACCAATACCACACCCTAATGCAGTAATTAGTGTTGCTACTTCTTGTGAAGATAACATTTTATCAAAACGTGCTTTTTCTACGTTTAAGATTTTACCTTTAAGCGGAAGAATAGCTTGGTTTTTACGGTTACGTCCCTGCTTGGCTGATCCGCCAGCAGAGTCCCCTTCCACTATATATAGTTCAGATTGGGCAGGATCTTTTTCTTGGCAATCAGCTAGCTTACCAGGTAAGCCTGCTAAGTCCATTGCACCTTTACGACGTGTCATTTCACGGGCTTTACGCGCCGCTTCACGAGCACGTGAGGCATCAATAATCTTACCTACAACAATTTTGGCATCAGTTGGGTTTTCTAATAAAAACTCAGTGAATTTTTCAGCCATTGCTTGTTCAACTGCAGACTTAACTTCACTTGAAACAAGCTTGTCTTTAGTTTGCGATGAGAACTTAGGATCAGGAACTTTAACACTAACAACAGCCGTTAAGCCTTCACGGGCATCATCACCGGTAGCATTGCTGGTTGTTTTAGCTTTTTTGTTAAAGCCTTCTTTTTCCATGTAGTTATTAAGTGTACGTGTTAGCGCTGATCTAAAACCGGCTAAGTGAGTACCACCATCACGTTGTGGAATATTATTTGTGAAACAGTAAATATTTTCTTGGTATGCATCATTCCACTGCATTGATACTTCAACGCTAATACCATCTTCTTCACGTTCGTGAGTAAAATGGAATACACCTTTATGTATAGGTGTTTTATTACGGTTTAAGTATTCAACGAAAGCTTGAATACCGCCTTCGTATTTAAAGTGGTCAGATTTATTTTCTTCACGTTCATCATTTAAAATGATGCTCACACCTGAATTTAGGAATGAAAGCTCGCGTAAACGCTTAGCTAAAATTTCGTAATGAAAATCTAAGTTTGTGAATGTTTCACCACTTGGCCAAAAACGCAGTTCTGTACCAGTCGTGTCTGATTCACCAATAACAGCTAAAGGTGCATCTGGAACACCCATAGTGTAAAACTGCTCATGAAGTTTACCTTCACGGCGAACTGTAAGTTTTAGCTTTTCTGAAAGTGCATTTACAACAGAAACACCAACACCGTGTAAGCCACCAGATACTTTATAAGAGTTATCATCAAACTTACCACCGGCATGAAGTACCGTCATAATAACTTCGGCTGCTGATACGCCTTCTTCTTCATGGATAGAAGTTGGAATACCACGACCGTTATCTCGTACTGAGACAGAACCGTCTAAGTGAATCGTTACATAAATATCATCACAATGACCTGCTAAGGCTTCATCGATCGAGTTATCAACGACCTCAAACACCATGTGGTGTAAGCCTGTGCCATCATCGGTGTCCCCAATATACATTCCAGGACGCTTTCTTACTGCGTCTAATCCTTTAAGTACTTTAATACTCGACGAGTCATAATTCTCAGACATGGTTAATCCCACTTATCTTGTTATTAGGTTGCCATGTTTCACGTGGAACATTTGTAGTTCTCGTTGCATGGGTTCCACCACAGCAGAAATACTTTCAGACAAAATTGAAGAGATAAAAATTTGAGAACTGCAGTGAGCAAGTAATTGTCCCACTTTCTCTTTTGTATCTTCGCCTAACTCTGAAGGTAGATCATCTATTAGCAATATAGATTGCTTATCTGTCTCTGACTCAATTAAGCTATTTTGCGTAACTTTTAACGCATATAATAGCAACTTCAATTGACCGCGTGAGAATGTATTCTCCACGCTGCTGCCAGCGACACTAAAACTAAAATCGGCCTTATGAGGGCCTTTACTTGTAAACCCTTGGCGAGCATCTCGCTCAAAGTTTTGCTCTAACGCATCTGCAAGAGATTCGGTCTCTTTCCAGCCTGCGTTAAAGGTCATTTCTAAATCACGTACAAGCGTTAATTCTGCACACATTTTATCAAAAAACTGCTGCTTAAACCTACTTATATACGCCAATCTTAATTTATTTATTTCTTCAGCCAGTCTAACAAATTCTTTGTCCCAAAACTTAATTTGGTCAAAATAATTCTTGGGCTTAGTTTTTAACAATGCATTACGTTGTTTAAGTACTTTATTAAACGATTGCCATAAAAAAAAGAACTCATGTTCCACGTGGAACAAACCTAAATCTAAAAACTTTCTGCGCTCTTTAGGCCCACCAAAAAATAAAGAATAGCTCTCTGGTGTAATAATTTGCACTGGCATGAGTTGAGCTAGTTCGGATATTTTACGGCTCGCCTTACCTTGAATTTTTAAATTAGTTTCACCCGTTTGAGTTTTACTAATACCAATTGGAATAGATAAGTCGTGTATTGTTTTGCGCCCGTGAATTACAAACTGCTCTTGCTGATGCGCGATAATACTTTTGTGTTTTGGAGTACGAAAAGATTTGCCGTGAGAAAGGTAATAAATAGCCTCTAAAAGGCTGGTTTTTCCGCTGCCATTTTCACCATATATTATATTAACGCCGTTAACTGGTTCTAGCGTCAGCGCCTCAATATTACGAAAATATTTGAGGCTCAAATGACTTAAGCTCATTATGTATTTATAGTCTTATAAACGCATAGGCATAACAACGTACATTGCTTCTTCATCGCCTACACCTTCAATTAATGCACTGCTGTTTGAGTCGGCTAATGTAAATAGTACGTCTTCTGTTTTTAATGTGTTTAGTACGTCTAATACGTAAGACACGTTAAACCCTATTTCTAGGTCGGCACCTTCGTAACTTACTTCAACAACTTCTTCAGCTTGTTCTTGCTCTGGATTGTTGGCCGTAATTTTTAATAAACCATTTGATAAGTTTAAGCGTACACCACGAAACTTTTCATTAGATAAAATAGACACTCGTTGGAACGCATTACGTAACCATTCTCGGTTAGCTGTAATTACTTTGTCGCCACCACGTGGTAATACACGACGGTAATCTGGAAAACGCCCATCAACCAGTTTACTTGTGAATGTAAACTCAATATCGATAATACGGATATGGTTAGCACCAAACTGAATTGTTACCAATTCATCGTCAGCTACCATAAGGCGCATAATTTCTTGCACACCTTTGCGAGGTATAATTAGCTGGCGCTGCGTATTAAGCGATTGCGTTAATTGCTTTTGCGCTATGGCTAAACGGTGACCATCTGTTGCTACTGTTTTTATGTCGGTATTATCTACTTCAAACGACATACCATTTAAGTAATAACGTACGTCTTGATTTGCCATCGAAAAATGCGTGCTTTCGAGTAACTTACGAAGCTCTAAACGAGTTAGTTGAAATTCAACCTCTCCGTCCCACTCTTCTAAGTTAGGAAAATCATCAGCCGATAAAGTCGTTAATGAAAAACGGCTTTTACCACTGGTCAAAAGTAATTGATGCTCTTGCAAGCTTAAAGTAATGTCTGAACCATCTGGTAGACTTTTACAAATATCGAGTAACTTTTTAGCGGGTAACGTTAGTTTTGTATCGGCAATATCATCACCTACAAATACGCCAGAAACTAGTTCAATTTCAAGGTCAGTACCCGTCATTGAAAGTTGTCCGTTTTCTACCACTAACAAAACGTTAGATAAAATTGGCAACGTGTGTTTGCGCTCTATTGCGCCCGACACTTGCACCAATGGCTTTAAAAATTGTTGTCTTGATATTGTTATTTGCATAATAAAGTCAGCCCTAAGATGACAATGTTCTTATTAAGTTTTGGTAATCTTCTTTAATTTCGTGGCTTTCGTCACGTAGTGATTTTATCTTACGACATGCATGTAATACGGTCGTATGATCGCGTCCACCAAATGCGTCACCAATCTCAGGTAAGCTGTGATTAGTTAATTCTTTAGATAACGCCATAGCTACTTGGCGCGGCCTCGCTATAGAGCGGCTGCGGCGCTTAGATAAGAGGTCTGATATACGAATTCGATAGTACTCAGCAACAGTGCGCTGAATATTGTCTATGGTAACCAGTTTATCTTGCAAGGCAAGTAAATCGCGTAGCGCTTCTTTTACAAAATCGATTGAAATAGGACGACCGGTAAAGTTCGCATTAGCGATTACACGGTTAAGTGCACCCTCTAACTCACGAACATTTGAACGTAATTTTTTGGCAATAAAAAAAGCAACTTCGTGTGGTAAGTTAATCTTACTTTGCTGGGCTTTTTTCATTAAAATAGCAACGCGTGTTTCAAGCTCTGGTGGCTCAATCGCAATTGTTAATCCCCAACCAAAACGTGATTTTAGCCTGTCTTCAACGCCTTCAATCTCTTTAGGGTAACGGTCAGAGGTTAAAATAATTTGTTGGTTGCCTTCAAGCAATGCATTAAAGGTATGAAAAAATTCTTCTTGTGAACGCTCTTTGTTAGCAAAAAATTGAATATCATCAATCATTAATGCATCAACACTACGGTAATAACGCTTAAATTCTTCTATCGCATTATTTTGAAGTGCCTTTACCATGTCTTGAACAAAGCGTTCTGAATGCATGTAAACAATTTTAGCATCTGGCTTATTTGCCATAATGCCATTACCTACTGCATGTAATAAGTGAGTTTTACCTAAACCAGTGCCACCGTATATAAATACAGGGTTAAAAGCAGAGCCAGGATTGTCGGCAACTTGTGTGGCCGCAGCTTTTGCTAATTGGTTTGATTTACCTTCAACAAAGCTATCAAAAGTATAGTTTTCTTTAATGTTAGATTTGTAACCTGACTTAGGTGCAGGTTCAACAACTGGCTTTTGCTCGCGAGGCTGTTGTTTTGCTGAAGAGTGTGCACTTGGTGCCGATTGAGTTTCTATAACCGGTGCAGCTTGTGCATTTAATAAAGGTTTACTACCTACATCAAAACGTAGTTTTGGTGCTTCAACACCACAAATCTCTACTAGTAATTCGTTAATTCTATTTAGGTACTTTTCTCTCACCCAATCAAGCACAAAGCGATTAGGTGCATAAATCGTCAAGGTATCTTCGGTACTTTCTGCTTGTAGCGGTCTTACCCACATACTGAATTGCTGCGAAGGCAGCTCATCTTGCAATACATATAAACAACTTTGCCAAACCGACAGATACACAGTTAAACTCCCAGAGATATAATTTTTATTCCCGCACATCATTAATGATTGTAAATCATACATTTATTGCGTTCAAATGGTCCAATAAGCGACCCAAGACCGCGTATTATGAAGACACTTTATCCACAAGTAAAAGATTGATTTTTATAAAATTGTTGATATCGATGTATAAAATCATTAACAAGCTGATTTAAAACAGTTTTTATTTTAGATCCTGAGAGGAGATCATAACAAAATAACACCAAGATCGCGAACCAAATTTACGATCCAATTTACTTTTCCCCCGCTTTTATTCACTTTTTATACAGGGGCTGTGGAAAACTTCTTATTTATGATGATCCTAACAGATCGCCTTATATGATCTCTTATATAGTAGTAGGTGGGTTATATACCCTTAACGTAATTATGATTGACTTTACATTACTTACTCTATAATATCTCGCGCTCGCAATGGCACCTATGCCAGGATCGCGACCTGTATAGGATGTTTTAACTTTAACCGATCGGATGAGATTGTTATGAAAAGAACTTTTCAACCTAGCGTTTTAAAACGCAAACGTGCACACGGCTTCCGTGCTCGCATGGCAACTGTAAATGGCCGTAAAGTATTAGCACGTCGCCGCGCTAAAGGCCGCAAAGTTCTTTCTGCTTAATTTATAAGTGGAAGACTTTAGCTTTGGCAGGGAGTTACGTCTGTTAACTCCCTCGCATTACTCTCGCATATTTAATGAACCCGCTCGGGCTGCAACTCCTTTCTTTACTCTATTAGCTAAACCAAATGACCAAGAAAAACCTCGGTTAGGTCTTACTGTTGCTAAAAAACGTGTAAAAAAGGCATGCCAACGAAACCGTATTAAACGTCTCGCTCGCGAAAGTTTTCGTTTAAATCAACACAGCATCGATAATATTGATATTGTGCTTATGGTTAAAAATGGTATTGATGAGCAGTCTAATGAAGAAATAACCAAACAACTTACTAAATTATGGCGAAAAATTAACGAACGCTGTAAACCAGGTGCACCTAAACCGCCACCTTTTAAGAAACGCCCAAACAAATCAGCTAAATCTAACAAACAAACCTAATTGCAATAGAATTGCAGGGTTAATTAATGTATCTTTAGCTCACCTTTTAATCATGCATTTAAATTTTCTAATTGAGTCTTTAAATACATGATATCTATCTCACTAAACTTAAGTAGGGGCATAAACATCATGAGGTTACTTAAACCACTTGTTGCTTTACCAACTTTTTGTTTAGTGTTATTTATCCGCGGTTATCAAAAGTGGATTAGCCCGCTGTTAGGTCCGCATTGTCGTTTTAATCCAACCTGTTCTAGTTATGCTATTCAAGCAATTAAATTGCATGGATTGGTAAAAGGTAGTTGGTTAGCTTTAAAACGCATATTAAAATGCCATCCTTTACATTCAGGCGGAGACGACCCCGTTCCTGAAAAATTAACCCATATTAACCACCAACACGAGAAATAAGAGCTGTTATGGAATCGCAACGCACGTTTTTATTAATTGGCCTAATGCTAGTGTCGTTTTTATTGTTCCAAGAATGGGATAATGATTACAACAAGCCTAAAGTCGATCCAAGTGCCACAACACAAACACTACAAGCAAATTCACCAGAGTCGGATGATTATATTCCTTCATCGTCAGATTCAGAGTTCCCTGCTTCAGCAACTTTAGCTAAGCGTTCAGTTATTGAAATTACAACTGACGTTTTTAAAGTTAAAATTGACACCAAAGGCGGTGACATTGTTGAAACAGACCTTCTTCAATACGAAGAGACAAAAGGCAGTGACACGCCTTATATGCTTCTTGGTCAGCTTGATGGTGGCAAACAATACTTTTCACAAAGTGGCTTAATTGGTTTAAATGGCCCTGACGGATCAGCTAATGGTCGCCCTACTTATAGTACCGAACAAAAATCATATACCTTAACGGGTGATGAGCTTCGCGTTCCACTTCAGTTTACTGATAGTAATGGTGTTAGTTTTACTAAAACGTATGTATTCAAAAAAGGTCAGTATGACGTAGGCCTAGAATACAAAATTAACAACACTACCAGCGCACCTCTTCAAGTACAGCTATACACGCAAATTAAGCGTACCGTACAAGAAAAAGGTAGCATGGTTGATCAAAACTATTTAGGTGCTGCATACGGTACTGATGAAGAAAAATACGAAAAGTATAGTTTTTCAGATATGGCTGATAAAAACCTAAATAAAAGCACACAAGGTGGTTACGTTGCCTTTATTCAACATTACTTTGTAAGTGCTTGGGTTCCAATGCAGGATCAATCAAATACACTTTATAGCTTAATTACAAAAAGTAATGCCGCTATTATTGGTGCTAAAGATCCCGCTGTAAATATTCAAGCTGGTAGTGAGCAAATACTAACTGCTACTTATTATATGGGCCCGAAAGAGTCAGATATTCTTGAAGCGATTCACCCAGACCTAGACCTAACCGTAGATTACGGTTGGTTATTTTTTATCTCGCAACCTTTATTTGTATTGCTAAAATGGCTACACAGCATTTTAGGTAACTGGGGTGTAGCAATTATTGCCATCACTATTATCGTTAAATCGTTAATGTACCCACTTACTAAAGCGCAATACACTTCAATGGCAAAAATGCGTGCCCTACAGCCTAAAATGGCAGCCCTTAAAGAAAAGTTTGGTGATGACCGTCAAAAGTTCGGCCAAGCAACTATGGAAATGTACAAAAAAGAAAAAGTTAACCCAATGGGTGGCTGTTTCCCTATTTTGCTACAAATGCCAATTTTCTTAGCCTTGTTCTACGTATTCTTAGAGTCTACTGAACTTCGCCATGCTGAATTCATTTTTTGGTTAACTGACCTTTCTGCGAAAGACCCGTACTACGTATTGCCAATATTATTTGGTGCGAGTATGTTTGTAACGCAAAAGCTACAACCTATGACGGTTACTGATCCAATGCAGCAAAAAATGATGACCTTTATGCCGGTTATCTTCTCTGTATTCTTCTTATGGTTCCCATCTGGTTTAGTTCTTTACTGGTTAGTGTCTAACCTTATTTCTATTGTCCAGATGTTAATCATCTACCGTGGCATGGAAAAGAAAGGAATTAAAGTAAGAGGCTAACTAAGCTCCTACTTATATAAAGGCGACTTCGGTCGCCTTTTTTATTGCCTGTTTTTCACCACAGCTATTCGCTACAAATAAATCGATAGGTTACAATACGGGCATAAAGTTACTCATCGTTGGCAAATTAATAGCATGATCAATCAAGATACAATTGCAGCACAAGCAACAGCACCTGGACGTGGTGGTGTTGGTATTATTCGCGTTTCAGGTAGCCTTGCTAAAAGTGTCGCCGAAAAAGTAGTAGGTAAAATACCTAAAGTTCGCTACGCCGATTATGTGCCATTTAAAAGCCTTGCTGGCGAGCAACTTGATCAAGGTATTGCCATTTACTTTGCAGGTCCTAACTCATTTACTGGTGAAGACGTACTTGAATTACAAGGCCACGGCGGTCCTGTAGTACTGGATATGTTACTTAAAGAAATTAGTAAAATAGAGGGCGTTCGTTTAGCAAAGCCTGGTGAGTTTTCTGAGCGCGCATTTATGAATGACAAGCTTGATTTAACACAAGCAGAAGCCATCGCCGACTTAATTAATGCCACTAGCGAGCAAGCCGCTAAAAGCGCCCTACAGTCTCTCCAAGGTGAATTTTCTAAGCACATAGAAACACTCGTAGAAAAAGTAATTCACTTACGTATGTATGTAGAAGCGGCAATAGATTTTCCTGATGAAGAAATTGATTTTTTATCAGATGGTAAAGTGTCAGGCGACTTAGACGCGATTATTACTCAGCTTAACACTGTAACCAACCAAGCCAAGCAAGGTAGCATCATGCGCGAAGGTATGCGTGTTGTTATTGCAGGTCGCCCTAATGCGGGTAAATCAAGCCTGCTTAACGCTCTAGCCGGTCGTGAAGCCGCAATCGTAACAGAAATAGCCGGTACCACTCGCGACGTACTACGAGAGCATATACATATAGATGGTATGCCACTGCATATTATAGATACAGCAGGCCTACGCGAAAGCCCAGACAGAGTAGAACAAATAGGTATTGAGCGTGCATGGGATGAAATAAACCAAGCCGACCGCGTTTTATTTATGCTTGATGGCACTGACACTATAGATACTGACCCGCACAAAATTTGGCCTGAATTTATGGCAAAATTACCAGAAGGTATGGGGGTTACGGTCATCAGAAATAAAGCTGATTTATCGGGCGACATAGTCGGAATGGAGCAAGAGCAACAATACCCGGTCATCAGCTTAAGTGCTAAAAATGCTGACGGTATTGAACTTGTTCGCGAGCATTTAAAAGCTTGTATAGGCTTTCAAGGTGCAACAGAAGGTGGCTTTATGGCGCGCCGTCGTCATTTGGATGCACTAGAAAGTGCTGCGTATCATTTAGAAACGGGTAAAACACAGTTAGAAATGCACATTGCTGGTGAAATACTCGCTGAAGAACTGCGTTTAACACAGCAGTATTTGAATGAAATAACCGGTGAATTTACCTCAGACGACTTACTTGGCAAAATATTTAGCTCGTTTTGTATTGGTAAATAAACACCCTATTACAGATATATTTTTATTATAAGAGCACTTAGGTGCTCTTTTTTTATGTAAAATATTCTGCTGTAAAATATGTATTTATACACCTGATGCCTGCAAATTACTGCCAATAAAATCATATCCAAAACTACCTTTGTTACGTGCTAAGAGAGGTCAGATTATATAGAGTAGGCAATACTGAGAGTGCTCATTGGGGGAATTAATAGCACAAATTACACCTATTATTAAGGCTAAAACCGATGCCTTTTCAAACAACCGCACGCTTTAATAGCGTTATATGTCATACAAAAAGTAGTTATAAATGGCTTCCTTATACTTACTTTAGCTCACAAAAATGCACTAAAACACACCCCATACACGCAAAAAATGATGCTATTCGCTCAATTAAAGAGCTAAAAAACACTCATTAGTACTCTAAAAAGCTTACTTTTGACAACATATAATTTGATGATCACTGTGATTTTTAAATAAAATAACTCAACTGCTAAGTATTCAAAACTTTTGATCTGCTTACTCCACCAGCAAAATTAATAAAAATAGCAGCTCTAAATTCGCATAAAATTAAAAATACCGAGATCACTTATCCACAACACCTAATTTTCAGCTCAAATAAATACCAAAACTAGGTAAATCAGTCGCAAAAACCTCATGATCAATTGTAATTTATCTATTTATGAACTTATTTTTAATTAATTTCATTAGATCTGCTTTATTAGATCATTTTTAAAAATTATTTTCGATCTAAATTTAAGGTTATCAACAGGCTTTATATCCACATTATGATCAACATGTATTTTTAATTGGGATATTTACAATTTAATTTTTTACTGACAAGTAATATCAATAACTTAGCGAATATAAAACAACCTAAAAAAACAGTTTAAGCAGAGCTTTCCCCACTGTTATCAACAACTTGATCAGAAGATTACATTTAAAGATAATTTGTTAAAC
>NZ_BADV01000061.1:0-648 GCF_000238895.1 Pseudoalteromonas sp. BSi20429
AACCTAACGTTACCAAAGCGAGGTAATAAAACCTCACCTACAACATACACACCCTGTAGGTGCGAATTTACCTCGCGCTCTCTTATTTTAAAAACCTCTGCTACCTTTAATAAAAAGTACTGAAGGACTGTAAAAATGTATCGTTCTGATTTATTGCGAAAAGGCAGAGTATCATTAACAAATCGATTTTACTCAATCACACTAGTGGCGCACAAAAGAGAAAACATATTTATTTCTATGGATATTAATCGTTTGATAATCACAGAAATGAAAAAGATAGAAACGCAAGAAGCAGCTAAAACAATAGCATTTGTAATTATGCCAAATCATATACATTGGCTAATTCAATTAGGAAATAAAAAAGCGCTGTCCGATGTAATTAAGTTATTTAAAGGCCGTTGCTCTAAAGTAACCCGTGACGATTTAGGTATGTATAAATTATGGCAACGTAACTACTATGATCACATGATTAAAAATGAAAACGATTTACTGAACAATGCTAGATATATTATTGCTAATCCTTTGCGGGCTAAAATTGTCGATAAAATTGCTTCATACCCTTACTGGGATTGTATCTATATAAAATAAAAAGCTAGGTATAAAACCTCACCTACAGCATATGCTTCCTGTAGGTGCGAATTTACTTCG
>NZ_BADV01000060.1:0-22769 GCF_000238895.1 Pseudoalteromonas sp. BSi20429
ACTAATGCTGGCGTTTTTTATTTGCTGTTTATATATTTAACCTGAACTCTGGATAATAAATCTATCTCGAGCAGTTATTTTCAGCGCTAACTACGTTGAATTTACTTGCAATAGGTCAACTATTGACGCGTAAGTTCGCCTTGTTTTCACTGAAAATCTCTGGCTAGAGAAAAATAAATTTAAATATCTTAACCAGAGTTCAGGTAGTTTATTTTTCGTTCACTACTAACTGCATTTGTTCATTAACCCAAGCTAGCGCTTCATGATAAGCATCGGGAACTTTTTCACCTAGATTTAGCTCTTTCGTTAGCTCGTTTGCAGCTGACCAGTTTGCTTGTTCGTAGTATTTAACTAAGTTTAAATATTTTGCTAGCAAGCCTTCATCGTTTAATAGCGCTGCTTTTATATCATTAGAAAGTGGAAGCTTTTTCATGACGCTTTCCATACTCTCATCTAAAATAGCATCCATTAGCGACATCATACCGGTTAAAAATGCCATGCCGGTATCTTTAAACTGCCCATGGGATATAGCGAGCAATTCAGCAAATCGAGCGCGCGTAAGCGATAGCCTAATTAGCTCTACAGGTTTATCTGCTGATACTTGTGCTGCAAACAGTAGTGACAATAGCTTTTTAATTTCATTGGCGCCAAGCACTATAAGAGCTTGCTTAATGGTACTTATTTCTGCGCGTCTTGCAAATGCGGCAGAATTTGAATACCTAAGTAATTTATAAGATAGGTTTACATCACGTTCAAACACATCAGTGATTTTCTTAAGATCCATATCAACACTTGATGTTTCGTAAAGTAATTCAGCTAATGCCATTTCTGATGGTGGTAGAGCCTTACTTTGTACCATTTCAGGTTTTGAGAAGAAAAATCCTTGGAAATAATCAAACCCAAGCTCTAAAGCTTGTTGGTAAATTTCATAGGTTTCTACTTTTTCGGCAAGTAACTTAATATGTGAGTGCGGTTTTAAATCGTTTAGAACCGTTTTTATTGTATCTATATCGGATGCTAAAAAGTCTATTTTAATAATATCAATAAATGGGTAAAAATGACGCCATACAGGTTGATGAATATAGTCATCAAGAGCAATAGTGTAACCTTTATCTTTTAAATCTTTAACGATAGCTAATAAACGCTTACCAGGCTGGATAGTTTCAAGTATTTCTACAACTATAGTGTCTTTACCTAGTAGTGTAGGGTAACCCTTTGATAGTGTTTCTAGGGTGAAGTTTATATAGGCAGGTTTATTGTCGGTTAAATCTTCTAAACCAAAATTAAACTGGCTACCCTCTATAAGTCGTGTTGTTGCTTCGTCACCATCTATATCGGGAAATACGTTATCAACGCCATCACGAAATAAAAGCTCATAACCGATAAGTTTTTTATCTCTATCTAAAATCGGTTGACGTGCAGCGTAAAAATACATAAACAGTTCCGTAAGAGTGATGTAATTGGGTATTGTATTAATATATGGCAAAAAGATTCAAAATAGCATTACGTATATTTGCATGATTAATAAATTATCATTATAAATTAAGGTGTTTCTTCTATTTAATTTATTATATTTTACCAATTCGCTTTAAAATTATTCAACATGAGTATTTTTGTATCAGCTGGAAGCAACAAGTTGGAGATTTTATTGTTAGGCATGATATAGTCAGCGAGAATGGTTTTTATCCTAATAGTGTCTTTATTATAATATTTTAAGAGTCAATATTCGGATCAAGAGCCTGTTATTAATAATTATGCGGAGGCTAATTTGGAAACAGGAATGATTATTTCATTAGCATTATATTTTGTTGTAATGTTGGGTATCGGACTATATGCATATAAGCAATCTACTGGCGATGTATCAGGTTACATGTTAGGTGGACGAAATCTATCACCAAGTGTTGCTGCACTATCTGCAGGTGCGTCTGACATGAGTGGCTGGATTTTAATGGGCCTACCTGGTGCGATGTTTGTTACTGGTTTTAGTAGTACATGGATAGCAATTGGTTTGGTGATTGGTGCTTGGTTAAATTACCTGTTAGTTGCACCTAGATTACGTGTGTACACTGAAAAAGCAAATGACTCTATAACAATCCCAGATTACTTCTCAAATCGCTTCAATGATAAGTCAAACTTATTACGTGTTGTATCAGCTGTTGTGATTATAGTCTTCTTTACTCTTTACACGTCATCTGGTGTTGTAGCCGGCGGAAAATTGTTTGAAAGCTCATTTGGTCTAAGTTATGAAGTGGGTTTATACATTACAACGGGTGTTGTTGTTTTATACACTTTGTTTGGTGTTTTTTTAGCGGTTAGCTTAACTGATTTCGTGCAAGGTTGTATCATGTTCATCGCGCTGATTCTAGTGCCTACTGTTGCATACTCTTTACTTGAACAACCTCTGGAATCTACTTTACATAGTGTAAATCCAGATATGCTTAACTGGATTGGAGCAGGCTCTGCATTAGGTATTATTTCTGCAATGGCATGGGGTTTAGGTTATTTTGGTCAACCACATATCATCGTTCGTTTTATGTCGGTACGTAGTGTTAAGGATATGCCTAAAGCTCGCCGTATTGGTATGACATGGATGATTGTTGCTGCCCTTGGTGCTGTTGGTACTGGTATATTTGGTGCTGCTTATACTTATGAAAATAATATTGTAGTTGAAGATCCTGAAACGATTTTCCTAATTCTTTCTGAGTTATTGTTCCACCCACTTATTGCTGGCTTTTTACTAGCTGCAATTTTGGCTGCTATAATGAGTACTATCTCATCGCAATTGCTAGTAAGCTCAAGTTCATTGACTGAAGATTTATATAAAACATTTTTACGTAAAGATGCTAGCGACTTTGAATTAGTTACTGTTGGTCGAATTAGCGTTGCATTTGTTGCCCTGTTTGCAATTTATTTAGCGTACGATAGAGATAGCTCTATTTTAGACCTAGTAAGTAATGCATGGGCTGGCTTTGGTGCTGCTTTTGGACCACTTGTATTGTTTAGTCTTTATTGGAAACGTATGAATTTTGCTGGCGCCTTATCTGGTATGTTAGTAGGTGCGTTTACAGTGCTTGTTTGGATTTATGGTCCGTTTACTATTAATGGTGAAAGTTTAAGTAGCTTTATGTATGAAATAGTACCTGGCTTTATTTTAGCGAGTATCGCAATTGTTGTTGTTAGCTTAGTAACAAAAGAGCCAGAGCAAAACATCACTGCTTTATTTGATGAAGTAGAAAAAGGGCTTTAAATAGCAATTACTATTCATTTTAAAATGAGTAGTAAGTAATACCAATCCGCGATAGTACTTAATCATTTTGCGGTGCTAAACGTGTTGCTACCGGCGTTAAAAAATTATCATTTAGAACAACTAAATATCAAATTTTTTGCCTAGCTATCAACACGTTTTTCCATCCTCAAAATAGATCACTGAATTAAGCGAATTGGTATAATAAAAAAGGGAGCAACTAAGTTGCTCCCTTTTTTATTTAGTTTGTCCCGTCCGAGGAGAGGGCAATCTACGAGTTAACTTGCTTTTTTATCGTTGTTATCTTCAATTGATGCAACGTTATCTGACTTTTTACTTTTTGCTGGCGCTTTGGTAACAACTGGATCTTTGCCGCCCTTTAATATGGTCATAAAGTCATCTTTGCTTTTCGCTATTTCTAAAGCAAGTGATTCAATTTGTTGCTCACTGAGCGGTACGTCTACCTTTTCTAGCATTAGCTCAAGTGATTCTGCTATATCGAGCATCTTGTCATAAGCATCAGCTTCTTTTTTGGTAGTAAACGTCATACGCTCGACTCCGTTTCGTTCTACAACATATTTAACAACAACAGCCATGATTTCTCCTGCAAAATTGCTTGGCACCGTGGTTTGTAAAAACCATTAGATTACTGTTTTTATGTACAGTAATGGTTTGGGCGTAAATTTGCAAGCGCGAAGTATTAATTTTTAGGTGTCTTAAATTTGACAAAAAACGGTAACTTTACTTTAGTTAAGCAATCACTTGTTGTACCAGCTGCATTTTCAGGATTTCGGATCATAGTGATAATGCGTTTAGGTACACTTTAAATGATGAGCTTTTCAGTTCCTTACTTTTTGGTTTTCCTGAGCAACATTCAAAATTAAGAAAAGAAGAATAGGGACAAGTTTGATGAAAACGTTAAAAAATTTATTCATAATAAGCTTACTATGCTTACTACCTGCAACTACCGTATATGCACAACTATCGGAAGTAACTAAGCAAATGCCTCAAGTTGAGACAATTAGTATAAATAATGCCGATGCAGAGATGCTTGCTAAGCTACCAGGTATAGGTAAGAAAAAAGCGCAGGCAATTGTGGATTATCGTGAAGGAAACGGCGAATTTAAAAGCGTCAGTGATTTATCGCAAGTTAAAGGAATTGGTAAAAAACTATTAGCCAAATTAGAGGGGAAAATTTCACTTTAATAGCAGTAGATAACAATCAGGGCGCTATGCGCCCTGATTAAATTGTTTTAATGCATCGCTTAAGTGTTTTTTAGCAAAGTTGATTTCAATAGGTGTTGTTAAAAGTGGGTAGCAAAGTCCGCCGAGTATCAAAAACGGGATTAATATCCAACCTTTAAATACCGTGAATATTAAAAATAGTGGACTTAGTAATATTAATTTAATAATACGTAGTAACACTTTATCAGTTGGCGATAACATACTTAAAGAAAGTGCTATTACGTCCTGACGCTTGCGTACCTTTAGGTGCTTAAGCTCATCCAATTGGCTTGAAAAAAATGTAAACATATCAAATCGACTTTTTAATTAATAAACGGCCAATAACTATAATAAATAGTGTTAGTGAGAAAATCCCAAATATAATTTCCATCCAAGCAGGCATGCTCAAACCAACAAATTGCCAATCTATATTTCCACAATCCCCGGTCGCCTGAAAAAAGCTAGGTATCCATTCATGTAACGGCATAAACGATGGGAAGTTTGGTTCAAACTCACAGCTAAATGCAAAAGGGTCCGTGGTGGTTTGCATATCAATATGCTCGCGAGCAATTAAATATCCCCAAACACTCGATACACCCCAAATTACATACGCTAATATACGAACTGCTTTGCTCTGTGGTTTAGTCGAACCTACGATTCCTGCGCCTAATAGACCCAGTACGGCTGTACGTTGATATATGCACATTATGCAAGGCGCCAATCCCATTTGGTATTGAAAGAAAAGGGCGGTCACTTCAAGTAAAAAAACGATAGCTGTAAATAAAAGCCACGGGGTACGTTGGGTGGGTAATTGGGCAAGCCAGTTCATAAAAATTCCGCGTTTAAATAAGACGTTAGATTATGACCTAGGATAATGTATGCGGCAACAAAAAGGAAAAAAAAGCTACCGAAGTCGCTTTTTATAAGATGAAATTATTGACCACTCAATGCAGCCTCAGCAGAGGCTACATGACGCTCTACTTAGTTCCCATTGATACATAAGCTTAGTTATATCGCTTACTTATACTACATGGTACATTGTCTAATCAATTCTTTAAAGTTGCGGTTAGAACGCTCTGTTGCATAGGTGTTCCTTTTTAATGTACTTATGTGTTTTAAGTTGATTAAGCTAGGTATGGTGTAAATAAAAAATACCAATAATTACAATGTACCTACAATGAATATTGCTCTGTATATTTATACATTGTAGCTATATTAGAAAAACCTAAATTTTATTATTTATTATTTATTATTTATTAATCTTTAATTTCTACTCATTTGCTTTATTAATATATATTACTTTACTTGTTAGTTATGCTTCGTCTGGTACAATCAGTCAGTTATTCGTGTAAAACGATGAGTGTTGATTAATTCGAGTGGGAACTGGATGAGAATTTTTAAAGCGAAAAGCCCAGCAGGATTTGCTGAAGAATATATAGTTGAATCTATTTGGAACGGCGATTTCCCTCCAGGTTCAATTCTACCTGCCGAGCGAGAACTTTCAGAGTTAATTGGTGTAACAAGAACGACCTTGAGAGAAGTATTACAGCGTTTAGCACGTGATGGTTGGTTAACAATTCAGCATGGTAAACCAACAAAAGTAAATAACTTTTGGGAAACGTCTGGCTTAAATATTCTTGAAACACTAGCGCGCTTAGATGAAGACAAGATGCCTGAGCTGACAGATCAGCTTTTATCTGCACGTACTAATATTAGTGCTATTTATACACGTGCTGCAATTAAGTTAAATCCTGAACGTGTAATTGAAATTTTATCACAAAGTCATGAGCTAGAAGATACTGCGCAGGCATTTGCTGACTACGATTACAAAGTTCATCATGAATTAGCCGTTGCGGGTAATAACCGTATTTATGTATTAATACTCAACGGTTTTAGAGGCTTTTATTCAAAGATTGGTTGTCATTACTTCTCTGATGCTGGAACTCGTGAACTTGCTCGTCAGTTTTATAAAGATTTAACAATCTTGGCAGAAAATAAAGAGCACGATGGTGCTATTTCGATGATGCGTAAATACGGTCATCAAACAGGTGAGATTTGGCAAAAAATCCGAGGCGATATGCCCTCAGATATAATGGATTAAATCTAAACGAGAAGCCTGCATTTGCAGGTTTTTTTGTACCTGTAAAATTAATACCACATATATGAATTTTTAAATAATTTAATGTATTAACCCTTCTTCAGTAACGTCAAAATCTCTACCTAATTACAGCGTGATTTACACTTCAAAATAGACCTATTATTCAAGCAGATTAGTGCAAGTTGCAAGTGTTCGTTATTTTCGATTGCTCACATCGTTAAATGCGATTGTTCTTTTGTAGTGAATAACTTTAGAATGCCAACTAATTATATGTGTTCGCTATTGGTTTTTAATTTTTAGCGCCCATATAAGTACCAGCATTGCGAAAGCAATTGAAAACAAACTCAAAATATTTGGAGAATAAAATGGGTGTATTAGTAGGCCGCCAGGCACCAGACTTTACCGCTGCAGCTGTTCTTGGTAACGGTGAAATTGTAGATAGCTATAACCTTCATGAAACAATTAAAGGTAAAAAAGCAGTTATCTTCTTTTACCCACTAGATTTCACGTTTGTATGTCCTTCTGAACTTATTGCATTTGATAAGCGTTTTGAAGAGTTTCAAAAGCGTGGCGTAGAAGTAATTGGTGTTTCTATCGATTCACAATTCTCACATAACGCATGGCGTAACACTGCTGTTGCAGACGGCGGTATTGGTAAAGTTCAATACGCACTAGTTGCAGATGTTAAACACGAAATTTGTAAAGCGTATGACGTTGAGCATCCAGAAGCAGGTGTTGCATTTCGTGGTTCATTCTTAATCGACGAAGAAGGCAATGTACGTCACCAAGTAGTGAACGATTTACCACTAGGTCGTAACATCGACGAAATGCTTCGCATGGTTGACGCGCTAGCGTTCCACACTGAACACGGTGAAGTATGTCCTGCTGGTTGGACTGAAGGTAAAAAAGGTATGGACGCAAGCCCTGAAGGCGTTGCTAAGTTCTTATCTGAAAACGAAGGCGAGCTATAATTTAGCCCTTAGTTTTAAATAAAAAAACCGCCAATTGGCGGTTTTTTTGTGTCTTTTATTTAGAAAGAAAAGCTTACTTTAGTGTACAAGTAGCGGCCACGAGGATTATGCACAGCTGATGCATAACCGTATAAATCGCCATCGCCATCACCAATTGCAAATGGTGGCTCTTCATCAAATAAGTTATTAACACCTAAAGATATTTTAGCTGATTCAGTAATACGGTACGACGTTTGTAAATCAACAAGCGTTTGCGAGTCAATCATACGTGAAGTATTGCTATCAAAGTCTAAATTGCCATCAAAGTCGATATCAGGCGTATCTTCAAATTCGCCTACATAACTGATATTTACATTGGTGTTAAACTCACCAATTTCCCAGTTGGTTGAGAAAATAAAGCGATGCTCTGGGTAGCCATATTCACCCGTGTAATCACGACCATCTTTTTCAAACTTATCTTGATATGCCCACTCTAAATTAAATTTAAGTAAACCTAAGTCATCAAGAGAGTGGTTATAGTTTGCTGAAACATCAACACCAGACACTTCTTGCGATGATAAATTTTTAAATGTGCTGTGTATTTTTTGTATTGTGCCTAAGCTTGCTCCGCCTGTAGGAGCTAAACGAACACATACGGTACTATTTTGGTTACCACATTCTGCAGCATAAATAGGACCAAATTCTTCTTCATCGATTTTATTATCTTGAGTAATGCTCCATACATCAACACTTAAACCAAACTCAGCTGTTGGTGCCCAGATAACGCCCACGTTCCATGATTCTGACTCTTCTGCTTGTAAATCAGGGTTACCAGAGAACTCAATGTTGTAATCAAGTGCTTGGCAATCTAATCCTGTTTGTTCACAGCGCTGTGTATCAACAAAAAATTGGCTTTTTTGTGATGGACCTAAGCCTATTTGCGCTAACGAAGGCGCTCTAAAGCCTTGCGCCCAAGAACCACGAACCGTTACTTCATCAGTCGGTGCCCAGCGCAGAGCTATTTTTGGATTTGTTGTTGTACCAAAGTCGCTATAATCATCGTAACGACCGGCTAATTGTAGTTCGAGGTTTTCAGCAAGTGGGATTGAGAACTCAACATATGCAGCGTATTGTTCACGATCAGCAGAAGCTGATACTGATTCAGTACCAAATATTAAGCCACGTTGAAATTGATCATCAGGGATATCATTTACATCTTCTTCACGGTACTCAATACCGGCGGCCATCATTACAGCTTCGCCACCAAAACTAAACGCTTCACCTGTAATGTTAGCGTCAAAAGAGGTCATATGAGACTCACCGCGACGCACTAAGCTAGTTGTGATTCTGTCAATTACAGCTGGGTCGTTATATGTGCCACCGAATGGATTATAGTTACCGGCATCAATTTCTTGTTGTAAGAAATCGGTGCGTACCCAGCCTTGTGTACGATCGCCTGTTTGTAATGATTTGCTGCGACCTTTTTGTACCGCTGTCTCCCAGCTCCAATCGTTTATTTCGCCTTTTAACCCTGCAACAAAGCGTAAGGTGTCTGACTCAATGTCCCATTGGCGAGCGCCTGCATCTACTGTACGGTAACGACCAATTTGAATGTCTTCACCAAATGGATTGTTTGGGTGATTAGCGGGTACCGTAAGGCCTGCATCTTCATCAAGTGGTGTTGGTGCACCTGCAGCGACAGAGCTGTTATGCTGAACAGCCATTTCTAAAAAGCCAGTAATGCCGTTATCAAAGCGGTATTCAAATTGTGAAATAGCGCCTACACGCTCAGATGCTGGGGCAACATATCCATATGGGCCGTAATCAAATAAACAGCTACCACTTGAAGTTGCATTTTCAGCAGGACAGTCAGGGTCGATTGTTTTAACGCCATCCACATAAAAGTAGCCTGGGAAACCACGAGATGAACGGAAATCTTCACCACCATAAGGTGCTTGGTTTGCAGTGCCAAGGCTGCCCATTTCATCAGAAGAAAGAGATGTGTTTTTAAAGTAATCGATAATAACAGATGCACTACTTTTTTCGCTTGTTGTACCCCAAACTAGGCTTGCTGTTGTTTCTTCATAATTTGGACCATCTGTACCGCCATAGCCTAGGTTAATCTCAACACCATCAATATCTTTCTTTAAGATAACGTTAACTACACCCGCTACTGCATCTGAGCCATAGATAGCTGAAGCGCCATCTTTCAGTATGTCGATACGCTCAATAGCAGAAACAGGAATACTGTTAATATCTACAAATGAGTTGGTGATACCTTCAGCAAAGGCACTAATTGATACACGGCGACCATTAATTAATACCAGTGTTGCATCGGCTCCTAAGCCACGTAAGCTTACTGCAGCTGAACCGTTAGCGGTTGAATCTTGGTTGTTACCACGAGTAGAGAAAGTACCGCTACCTGCTACAGGCATTCTTTCTAGAAGTTGCTGTAAATTATCGTAACCCATGTTTTCGATTTCAGCTCTACCGATTGATTGTACCGGAGAAGGCCCTTCAATATCAGTTCGCTTAATACGAGAACCAGTAACCTGAATTCGCTCTACTTTTTTAGCTTCTTCTGCTGCGTAGGCTGTTGTTGTAAAACCTGCTGATAATGCGAGTGTTGCGCCCACAATAATGCTTGGTGTAAATGCAGTTGATTGCTTCATCCTTAAGTCCTTGTTGATATATTATAAAATTATTTGCTTAACAAGCGCGGGTATTAATATCATGTAACTTAAGTGTTAGCAATTAGCTTGATTTGTGATTTAAGTATTAGTTTTAATGCTTTTTTGTGGGTTTTATGACCTTATTTATACTTTGTTTTCTAGGTGAAACTAAGCGTGAATAGGACATAGGGTTAATAATTGTTATATAGCTAGATGAAGCCATGTGTGGAATAGCTAATGATTAAAATAATTTGTAATAATTTATTTCTATAAATTAAAACTTATGTTTGTTTTTCTGCTTTTAATTTACTCAATTATGTAATACCAATTCGCAGTAATACTTAATCAATTTGAGGGGTTAAAGCTGATGCTAAAGGCATTGAAATTTTCTGATTTACGACTGCTAGATACAGGAGGTGGGGTAATGCAGGAGTAATTGCTGATAATGGCTAAGTAATACCAACCTGCATAAATCTTTGATTAATTTAACGAATTAAATTGCACTATAACGTCGTTAAAAATTTTTTATTTAGAACAACTAGATATAAAAATTTTTGCCTAGTTCTAGCGTAATTTTCTTAACGTTAAATAGACCCCATATATAAGCAGATTGGTATAACAAGTTTTGTCTTGTTATCGACACTATTTTCTCATCTCATAATAGATTACTTAATTAAGAGAGTTGGTATTATTTGAGCTTTTATATAGGTGAAATTAAAAACGCCTAATAAATTAGGCGTTTTTATTTATGCTTTATGCTTCATTAAGCGTTCTTTTTCACGCGACCAGTCTTTATCTTTACCGTCTTCGCGTTTGTCGTGTAATTTCTTACCTTTTGCCAAATGAAACTCAAGTTTTACCCAGCAGTTTTTCCAGTACATCGCTGTAGCTATTAAAGAATAGCCATCGCGCTCTGTAGCACCGAATAAACGGTCAAGTTCGCGTCTGCTTAATAGCAATTTACGATAACGTAGCGGGTCGCAAATTACATGGGTCGATGCACTTATAAGTGGCTGAATTTGACTGCCAAGTAAAAATGCTTCGCCATTTTTAAGATGAATATAAGTTTCTGTGATATTTACTTTACCAGCTCGGATACTTTTAACTTCCCAGCCTTGTAGTTCAACACCCGCTTCAAACTTATCGTGTAAAAAATACTCATGTCGCGCTTTTTTGTTTAGCGCGATGGTATTACTTGTCGATTTTGATGAATTTTTCTTAGCCATAGTGCCCTATAATATACGTAATGTGAGATGTTTTACATCGATTTTTTTAATAATGCTTTTAAAAATTTAGCTTTAATTTAAGCAGCATGAAAATTTGGGGAAACGCGCAAAGCTTGCTAAAATTCGCCCACACAGTTGGGAGTGAGTATGCCACAAATAGAAAAAAGTGCGCTGGTTATGTACAGCACTAAAGAGATGTTTGATCTAGTTAATGATGTAGAAGCTTATTCACAGTTTTTACCAAATTGCTCAGACTCAAAAATTGTTTCACAGCACGATAATAACATGACCGCGAGTTTAGAAATATCTAAGGCGGGTATAAAAAAGTGGTTTACCACCGAAAACACCTTTGTTGATGAGCAAACCGTGTTACTGCGCCTTGTTGATGGTCCGTTTAAGACGTTAAAAGGGCGCTGGCATTTTCAAGAGCTTGACGCCAAAGCATGTAAGGTTCATTTGCACCTAGAGTTTGAATTTTCAAGTAAGTTAATAGAGCTTGCCTTTGGAAAGATTTTTAACGATGTAGCAAAAAATATGGTGAGTGCATTTACTCAACGTGCAAAACAGGTTTATGGAGCGCGAGTATGATTAATGTTGAAGTGGTCTTTGCATTACCGACCACGGCCACGTGTTTATCAATTGAAGTGCCACAAGGGACTACAGTCGAGCAAGCTGTTATTCAGTCAGGTATTATAGAAAAGTGCCCAGAAATAGATGCCACATCGCTAACGTTAGGTGTGTGGAATCGAACTGTAAAAGCTAACTATGAATTAAAAGACGGTGACCGTATAGAAATATACCGTCCACTAATTGCAGATCCTAAAGATGCCCGCAGAAAACGTGCAGAAAAAGCAAAAGAAGAGGGGCGTGCAAATAAAATAACGGGTGGTCGCCCACTCGAGAAGTAATACCAATCGGCATAAACTTCGAACAATTTAACAGATTAAATCACACGCTAACGTCGTTTAAAATGGTAAAAGCTTTTTAAGTAAACCAATAAAAAAGGTGAGCCATGCTCACCTTTTTTACTACCTGAGACGTTTATTGCTCTAGCGGTGTAGTAAAGTTTTCAGGTTGGTCATAATCACCTGAGATTGAAACTAACTTTTCATTTTCAAAGTTAATTACTAACTCTTTATTTTGTTCGTTTTTACGGCCTTTATTAAAGCTGTAAATATAGCGCCAAGTATTGTTATCAAAGGCGTCCTCGGCAATAGGTCTACCTAATACATAAACAACTTGCTCTCGGGTCATATTTACACGAAGTTTTTCAACATCCGATTGCTCTAAAAAGTTACCTTGTGGAATGTTAATTCGGTATACCCAGCTAGAGCAACCAGCTGCTGAGCTAAGTGTTAAAGCGACGATAAGCCAAAGAGAAAAAGTTTTTAACGACTGCATTGTTAGTTGTGATCCTTATTTTTTATAATCTGCATGATACCGATTAGTCACTGAAGGTAAAACCCTTTTAAGCAATTGTTTTATGTTAAGGGCGTTAAGGTAATGTTTTGACCACTGATAATGAAAAAAGTTTACAGCATATTGAAACGAATATTTTAAAAACTGAGTCTACTTGGTTTTTATATATAGTTGAAACACGATTTGGTCATTGGTACACAGGGATCACGACTAATGTTGAAAAACGCTTTGCAACTCATCAAGCTGGTAAAGGGGCTAAAAACCTTAGAGGAAAAGGGCCTCTTTTACTTATCCATCAACAACAAGTAGGTAATAAAAGTGAAGCAAGTAAGCTTGAGTATCAATTAAAAAAGCTCCCTAGAGCTAAAAAGGAAGCGTACGTTTCAGCATTTAATACTGGCGATAGCAAAAGTACTTAGTTTGTGTAAATTAAGCATATTCGTTATGAGCAAAAACTATCTTCGAATATAGTTTTTGCTCATAGCTGGCGTGTAATATTAGAGTCGCTTAGCGATGCTTTTCAAAGGTAGCTACAAGCGCATCAAGTGTTTGTGCACTGTTGGCTAAGTCGCGAATCGCTTGCTCTGTATTGATTTGTTCGCTCATTGCTTTATCGCTAATTTCGCTAATTTGCTCAATATTACGACTTACATCGGCAACCACATTACTTTGCTGCTCAGTTGCAGTCGCTATAAGCGTAGCCATATCGTTTATTTGATTTGCTGTTTCGGTTATCGTATCAAGTAATTCAACAGAGCTTTGCATTGCACCAACGCTTTGCTGAGCTTTATCTTTCGATTGGCTAATATCATTAACTACATCATCAGATATTTTTGTAAGCTCTTCAATCATAGATTGAATTTCGGTGGTTGATTGCGATGTACGGTTTGCCAGTGCACGTACTTCATCAGCAACAACAGCAAAGCCGCGTCCGTGTTCACCTGCGCGAGCAGATTCAATTGCAGCATTTAAAGCAAGTAGATTAGTTTGATCCGATATGCCTCTAATTGAGTCAACAATACTTGCAATATCAACCGTTTTTTTAGAAAGCAAAGTAACTTGCTCTGTTATGCCATCAATATCGCTGGCAAGGGCTGATATAGTTGCTTGGCTTTGTAATACTTGTTTATGGCTTTGAATAGTATTTTCGCGGCTGTTATCGGTTAACTTAGCTGTATTTGCTGCGCTTTGCGCTATTTCTTGTACTGTAGCGCCCATTTCGTTGATTGCTGCTGCGACAGATATTGTTTGTTCTTTTTGGTTGTCTATTGCTTGGGAGTTCCGTTTTGCTTGTTCAAATACATGATCAGAGCTTTTTCTAATATCGTGACTTTCGCTGGCAACTTGAGTAATCGCTGTTTCTATTTTACTTATAAACTGGTTAAAGCCGTTACTTAGATTGTTAAGCTCTGGTTGGCTCGATTCTGGTAAGCGGTACGCTAAATTTGCATCGCCTGAGCCTAGGCGTGAAAATAACTCAGCCATTTTAGAAAGTGGAGATGAAAGTGAGCGAGCAAGCAAATAACTGATTAAACTCGCAACTAATGCTGTAATTACCGTAAAAGTAAATATTTGCCATTGCAGGGTGTTTACGCTTGCGAAGACTTCACTTTTTGGCACTTGAGCTACAACATATAAATCGGTGTTTTTAATAGGCATAGCAGCTACAAGTGTCGGTTCGCCATTTAAATTAATTTCTTCTAGTGCAAAGCCATTACTATTAAATAGTTGGCTGTGGATATTTGCAGTATACAAATCATCAATATTTGCTTTAGCTACTTTACTTGCATCTTTATGAAGCTGAATCAAACCATTTTTATCTGCAATGAATACAAAGCCTGTTTGCTCAATTTTAAATTGCTGTAATAGCTTTTGCATATCAGTGATGCTTTTTGCAAGACCTGCTAAACCAGTACCATTAGCCTGCTGATGATTTACAAACATTTTCACATCATTGGCTGACTCTTGATAAATACTGATAGAGTAAGGTTGTTTTGATTGCTTAAAAGCAAAGAACCAGCCATCGGCTGCATCGTTTTTTAACACACGCAAAAACCCATTCTGGTTCCAGTACTGTGCAGTGTCTCTATTTGCCCAAGATGCTGTGGCTAAATCGTATTGCTGGGCAACGCGATTTAATTCTTTTAATAGTAATGTATCGTCTTGGTTGTTTGATTGAGCCCATTGTAAAATAAATTCGTTTGATGATAGTTGCTGAGCAGCACCGAGTAACTCGTTGATTTCACCGCCTATGTGATTGCTGATTGTTTGCAGTTTACTAGGGAGCTCTGACTCAATCATACGTCGCTCAATAATATCCTCTGAGCTGTGTAGGGAAGTCAAACCAATCAGTGCGGCTACGCATATAGCAATAACACTACCTAAAGCTGTGATTTTTTGAGTAATCGAAAGATTTTGTATCGTCATGATATTAATTAATTTTACAACTAAATAGAAAAACATATTAGCACATTATTTATTTGGAACTAAATATTGGCTAAGCAGAATAGGCAAAGATATACCAGATTGATTAAAGTTTTATTAACAGGCATAAAAAAGCCCACATGCAAAAAGCATACGGGCTTGGTTTCTAACAAGCGAAACATTTATTGTTTAGGGTTAAACAATCTTTTTCATTGCTGACATGTAGCCACGTAATTTAGCACCTACTTTCTCAACTGGGTGTTCGCGCAATGCAGCGTTAATTTGAATTAATGTTTGGTTATCAACTTGGTTACTGTGATCGCCAAGACCTTTACCGATAATGTCTGTATCAACGTTTTTCATAAAATCAGCAAGTAATGGTAAACATGCATGGTTATATAAATAACAGCCGTATTCTGCAGTATCAGAGATAGTACGGTTCATTTCAAAAAGCTTTTTACGCGCAATAGTATTGGCGATTAATGGCGTTTCGTGTAATGACTCGTAGTAAGCTGACTCTTCGATAATGCCTGCTGCTGTCATGGTTTCAAATGCAAGTTCAACACCTGCTTTAACCATTGCTACCATTAAAATACCGTTATCAAAAAATTCTTGTTCAGAGATTTCTACATCGCCAGCAGGGGTCTTTTCAAAGTTAGTTTCTGCTGTTTCTGCGCGCCATTTAAGTAAGTTTACGTCATCGTTATTCCAGTCTTCCATCATAGTGCGTGAGAAAGTGCCGTCGATGATGTCATCTTGATGCTTATTATAAAGCGGGCGCATAATTAGTTTTAGCTCTTCACTTAGTTCAAACGCTTTTACTTTTGCTGGGTTTGAAAGGCGGTCAAGCATGTTAGTAACGCCGCCGTACTTAAGTGCTTCGGTAATTACTTCCCAGCCGTATTGAATTAGTTTTGATGCATAACCCGCATCAACGCCTTTTTCTATCATTTTATCAAAACATAAAATAGAGCCAGTTTGTAACATGCCACATAAAATGGTTTGCTCGCCCATTAGGTCAGACTTAACCTCAGCAATAAATGATGATTTAAGTACACCTGCGCGATGTCCGCCAGTACCCGCTGCATACGCTTTAGCTTGTGCTAAACCAAGACCTTGAGGGTCATTTTCTGGGTGAACTGCGATCAGAGTTGGTACACCAAAACCGCGTTTGTATTCTTCACGTACTTCAGAACCAGGACACTTAGGCGCAACCATGATTACAGTAATGTCTTCACGTACTTGCATGCCTTCTTCAACAATATTAAAGCCATGAGAGTAAGCAAGGGTAGAGTCTTTTTTCATAAGTGGCATAATTGCACTTACTACAGCGGTATGTTGTTTATCTGGCGTTAAGTTAAGTACTACGTCAGCTGTAGGAATTAATTCTTCATAAGTACCAACAGTAAAACCGTTTTCAGATGCATTTAAAAATGATTGGCGACGCTCAGAAATAGCTGAAGCACGTAATGTGTAAGAAACATCTAGACCAGAGTCACGTAAGTTTAAGCCTTGGTTTAAACCTTGTGCGCCACAGCCTACAATAACTAGTTTTTTACCTTTAAGTGCGTCAACGCCATCGGCAAATTCGCCTGCGTCCATAAATTCACATTGCGCTAATTGCGCTAATTGCTCGCGTAAAGGTAAGGTATTGAAATAATTCGCCATTGTTAGTGTCCTATAAAGTCATGTTTGTTAGATGCGCAAGGTTTGTTGCGCTTACAAACACCATATGTAAAATCGTTGCTTGCGTAAAATGATATATTTGAATTAAAGTGTTTCATAATATGAAATACTGGGTTTGGCATGGATCATAAACATTTAAACTACTTTTTAGCACTGGCTAAAACACTTCATTTTGGACGCGCAAGCGAGCTTTGTCATATAAGCGCACCCACTTTGAGCCGCAATATAAAACACTTAGAAGAAGAGGTAGGTGTTGCATTATTTGTACGCGATAACCGCAGTGTTAAATTAACGCGTGAGGGTGAGTCGTTTATTGATTACGCCACAGCAACGCTTGCTAATTGGCAGCGTTTTAAAACGAATGTGAAAGACCCACAACAACATATTTACGGCAAAGTAAGTATCTATTGCTCGGTTACTGCATCTTATAGTTTTTTACATCAAATATTAGAGCAACTTCGTGCGCAGCATCAGTATATAGAAATAACATTAAATACAGGCGACCCTGCACTTGCTATAAACCGTGTGTTAGATGGGCATGAATTAATGGCTATTGCAGCTAAGCCAAATAAGTTACCGGCGCAAATTGCTTTTGTAGATATAGGGCATTCTCCACTTTTATTAATTGGACCAAAAATTCAATGCCCGATCACACAAAAACTAACGCAGAATGGTGATGACATTAATTGGTCTGATTTAGAATTTATTGTGCCAGAACAAGGTTTTTCTCGCCAAAGGTTAGAACACTGGTGGCGCAAAAATAATATTCACGGGAAAATTTACGCACAAGTTGCTGGGCACGAAGCAATGGTATCCATGGTGAGCTTAGGATTAGGTGTCGCAATGGTTCCTAAAATAGTGCTAGATAACAGCCCGCTGCAAGATAAAGTACAAATACTAACACCAAAAATGCAAGCGCCTGATGGGTTTGATATTGGTTTGGCAGTATTAAGGAAAGAGTTAAATGACCCTGCAATCAGTGCTTTGTGGAATATTGCGCAAACTTTAGATGCAAAAGCGATTTAATGCGCGCAGAGAATAAGCAAGTTAGTTAAATAGTATGAATATAGGTTGCGTATAAGTTTACTATTACTTAACATTGAGCGCTAATAATAAAAACAATGACGCTTGAGAGTTTATTTATGAACCACGCCGTATCACTTGCTCATTCTGCTCAATGCCTAAAAAAGGCGATTCCTTTGATGGTAAAATACCGAATGCCGGTTACACCCATCAACTATGCAATTTGGTACTGTTATATTCAAGGAAACAAACCTTCATTAAATGCTGAGTTAGACCATGTTATTGCTCTGCAACAAACATGTTCACAAGACAAAGCAAAAGAAATTTTTGATAAACATTTAACGCAAGACGATCTCGTTTTTTTTCAAGAAATGACTGAAAAATTTCATACAACTATGGAGCAAGTTCAGCAAGATATAAGCACAACGCTTGATCACTCTAAAAGCTTTACGACGAGTTTAGTCGACTCACAAAATGAATTAAATATGCTTGTTGATGTAAACTCTTACAATGAGATACTAGGTTGTGTTGAGCGTTTAACTGACGATTCTATTGCAATGCAAGATTATGCTCGGGAGTTTCAGACTAAATTAGCCGTTGCCTACAATGAAATAAAAGATTTAAAAGAAGCACTCAATATTTCAAAGGAAGCAGCCGATACCGACACGCTTACGGGTTTTTATAATCGAGGTAAGTTTGATTCTGATATTGTAAACTTTTGCCTCGAATACTCAGAGCAAGCGCAAGAAGACTCTCTTGCCGTACTCATTATGTTTGATATTGATCATTTTAAGCGCTTTAACGATGATTTTGGCCATCAAAAGGGTGATGAAGTCCTTAGGCTAGTTGCTAAAAAAGTGAGAGAAAATACAACTGAAGCTGCAAATGTGTATAGATATGGTGGCGAGGAGTTTTGCATAACAGCCTACTTTGACACTATTAACGATATAATAGCATTTGCAGATTGTATTCGTTTAGCAATAGCAAAATTGGCGATTCGTAAAAAGCATGATGTAACTGCAAAACGTGCTATTTCAGCAAGTTTTGGCTTAGCAATTTTACGGCCATTTACAAATAGTACTGTTTTAGTTGAGCGTGCAGATAGAGCCTTATACATTGCCAAAACACATGGACGAAATCGTATAGAAATAGCCCCTGATATTTAATAAGTGCCAGAGGTTTTTGATTTATTTGGGTTAAAGCCGCTCAATTTAGGGCGATTTAATCCAACTTCAGTTTTGGTAAACAAGCAGGTAAAACCCAATAGAGCTGTAGCGAGTTAGCTCTTAGTAATTTTTTATTTGAATAATTGCATTTGCTACGTAGTGCCTCATTTTCAAAGTATCTTAAAGTACTATTAGTCAAAAATTACACAAGCAACTCAAAATATAGTCCTTAGACACAACTACCTTGAAAGATAAATAGTCCGAAAAGCATAAAGTTAACATTTTTGTATACAAATTGTGAATAATTGTAACCAGCTAGAGCTAGTTTAAAAAGACCTTGCTAGTATGGGGAACTCACTTATTTTGATACTTTGATTTACGCTGATGCGGTATGCCTTCTCATTATTAACAGCTCTATGTTTTAGCACTTTGTTTGTTTGCCTTTCGGTGCAAGCAACACAGGCAAGCAAGCATGCTGACGATTATACAGAGCAAGATATAACAACCGATCGTCTGCATTTGAGTTTAAGCGTGGGGGCTGGAGTTATAACCAACCCTTTGCATGGTGGAGATAATATTCCGCTCGTGCTTATTCCTCAAGTTGCGTTTTATGCAGATCAATGGTTTTTTGATAATGGCCGTCTTGGTTATTCATTTTTGCAAACCCCTAAGCATCACTTTAATCTAGTTGGTGAACTCAACTCTGAGTCTCGCTTTTTTATAGACTGGCACCCTAAAAATGTATTTACACTACAAAGTAGTGCCCTCAACAATCAGTTCGTAATGCAAGATGAAGCCTCGTCCTCTCGCTATGTTGATATTGATAATTTACATAAACGGCAAATTGCACTGGATGCGGGTATTGCATATCACTATGTAAATGAAGACCATGTTTTTTCGGTTCAGGCTCTGCATGATATAACCGATGTTTATCGAGGTGTACGCGCAGCATTACAGTGGCAGTATCATACTGTGATAGGAAAGCTCAAAATAAAGCCAACACTTGGAATAAACTATAAATCTGCGGAACTAAATAGCTATTTTTATGGACTTAATGAGGGTGAAACTCAATTTGGCAAAATAGACGTTGGTAGTAGTTGGCAACCTTATGCTAAAATCGATGCCCGTTGGCCTCTGAGTAAGGCTGACTCTCTTCGTTTTCATGTAGCATATTACGACTATTCGGCTATGGATGGCAGTCCGCTCTTCGAACGTACTTATTCAATGACTGCATTTATAGGATTCGATCGTACTTTTTAATATGAAGTATTTAATATTAGTTGTCTTTATTACCACTTTTTTTAGTGGTTTTAGTGTGGCACAAACCCCTTTTTTTAGCGTTTCTCCAAAAGTCTGCGTTGTCTCTGAACAGCAGGGTTTTTGCGATCTTGATTTACAATTTAAATGGCAATTAAACACCTACAGTGATGTCTGTTTGTATCAGCAAGAGCAACGGCTTCAATGCTGGGAGCAACAACTTTCTGGGCAATTTAATTATAAAGCGCGTGTTCAGGTGGAGACCATATACTCCTTAATCAATCCTCATACGGGTGTGTTAATAGCAAAAACACAGGTTGAAGTACAAAGCGCCCATGCTAAAAAAAATAGGCGTAGGCTTCGCTCTCCGTGGAGCTTTTTTTAATTTAGGAGCAACTAATGCCAAAAATTTTACTTGTTGAAGATGATCTCGGTTTACAACAACTAACAAAAGATTACCTTGAACATAATGGCCTTGAAGTCGAAGTATTAGACCGTGGTGACGAAGTGTTTAATTACTTAGAAAACAATACACCCGATTTAATGATTTTAGACGTTATGCTGCCAGGTAAAGATGGCTTTAGCGTTTGCCGCCAAGTAAGAGATAAATTTACTCTACCAATTTTAATGTTGACTGCTAAAGGTGAAGATTTCGACCAAGTACTTGGCTTAGAGCTTGGCGCTGATGATTATGTAATAAAACCAGCAGAGCCACGTGTATTACTAGCGCGAATTAATGCATTACTGCGTCGTGGACAACCCATGGTAAAATCAAGCGAAGAGCTCCAGTTTGGTGATTTAGTCATTGATAAAACAAGTCGTATTGTAAAACTAAGTGATTCGGAGATTGTATTAACTTCGCACGAGTTTGAGTTACTATGGCTATTAGCGTCAAATGCGGGTGAAGTACTAAGTCGAGAACATGTGCACCAGCATATGATTGGCCGCCAATACGATGGACTTGATAGAACTGTGGATGTACGCGTATCACGAATTCGTAAAAAATTAGGCGACAACAGCGATAAGCCGTATCGTATAAAAACTGTATGGGGACAAGGCTACTTATTTGTTTCTGATGCATGGGATCTTTAGAACTATTTAAGGTTAGTCGGCTTTAATGGGAAAACTGTTTACCAGCTTATATTTATATATCATCGTTTCTTTGTTTGTAGTAAGCGGTGTTATAGAGCAATTGTGGCCTTACGAAGAGTCGCAACAACAGGTCTTCTTAGACGATGAGTTTGGGCAATCACTCTGGTTGCTCTCACAAACTCCAAATGGTCTTAAAAAATTAAAGCACAACTTTGAAAGTAAAGTGATTGAACGACGTGATTTAATACTCCCTCAAAAACAACAATCGCAGCTCAACCAAAACCACTACTTATACTTATACGATAAGCAACAACGCATTGTTTGGTATGTAGAACTCGGTAATGATTCATTACTTCAAGTAGGACCGGTAGGTGTATTAACGCAGGAATCATCTTCTGTTTGGCCGTATTTATTACTACTTATTATTGTAGGTATACCTGTTGGGCTGTGGAGCTTTTTACTATGGCGCGACTTTGCAAAGCTACGTAAAGCGTGTGAAGCGGTAGAGGGTTTGCAAGACTTTCAACTAAATGACTCTTCTAAGTCTTTCTTTTTACCTATTACTGATACATTAAAGGTAATGCAGCAACGTATTGAGTTTTTACTTAGTGCGCAGCAAGAACTTACCTCATCGGTGTCGCATGAGTTTAGAACACCACTAGCACGTTTAAAGTTTGCAATTGTAATGCTGCAAGAACAAATGCTTGACGAAAAAGGTGAGAAATACTTAATAAACATGCAAACAGACATTAGCGAGCTTGAGTCACTAGTTTCTGAAATGCTCGAATACGCGCGATTAGACTCTCAACAACCTAGTTTACAGCCAATAAACTGTGACTTAGCTGGGCTGGTAAAAACAACTGTTGAAAAGCTAAACTTTGAAGCCCGAACAACGCTCTCCGTAAACCTCCCTGAGCATTTAAATTATTACTGTGATAGTCACTTTATGGCGCGAGTATTTCAAAATTTAATTGGCAATGCGCTCAAATATACCCATAAACAAGTCAAAATTACATTGCTACAAGAGACAAAATACATCGTATTGATTGTTGAAGATGATGGGGAGGGGATAGCTCCCGCTGAGCGAGAAAATGTATTTAAACCTTTTACTCGACTAGATAAAAGTAGAGGCAAGGATACCGGTGGTTTTGGTTTAGGACTCGCTATAGTTGCTAAAATTGTGTCGTGGCACCAAGGAGAGTGTAAAGCAGAAAGCTCAAGCTTAGGTGGTGCTAAATTTATTGTATATCTACCCCTCAAATTAAAGACATAAAAAAAAGCGCCTAAC
>NZ_BADV01000059.1:0-5518 GCF_000238895.1 Pseudoalteromonas sp. BSi20429
ATTTAATTTAGTAAGCTCTTTCAGCGTGGGGAAGCTGTCTTTTGTAATTCATTTTTATCAAGCGAAGGACCAACAAATACCTTGGTTAACGTCCCATTTGGGGTTTTAATCGGTTTAGTAAACGTTTTAAACCCTTCAACTTTTAATTTAGCCTGTAATGCTTTTACATTTGCAACATGTGAAAAACTACCTAATTGAATAACGTAAGCCATACTTGTTAGGTTTTCATCACTTTTACGAGGCGCAATAGGTTTTGGTTTAGCCTGAACAGGTGCCTTAGTGATCGGTGTTGCTTTGGGTTCAATAGTCGCTTCAACAACTTTATTCTCTACAGCGTAGTCACTCTCATCCATAGCGTTTTGCTGCTCAAAAGCTTCATCGTCAGCTTGAATATCTTCAATTTCATCTTGTTTTAGTGGCTCAGCATTAGCCATGTTTTCATCAATTGACTCTTGAAGATCGATTGTTTTGAACTCAGGGCGATCAGGTATCGCTTTAAAGCCCTCTTTATAATGCACTTTTTCGCCATCGAGTATATTAGGGATAAACACAATTGCTGCGATCACTACTATACTTGTTCCGACTAAGCGATTAATAAAACTTGAGTTCACCGACATCCTCTCTATTTTTTAAAGTAATTAATAGCGCCGGCCACTGTAAAAAATGAACCAAATACAATCAACATAGTATCACTTTGTTGTTTTGGTAAAATTACACTCAGTGCCTGTGCCACACTATCATAGCTATTGATAGTATTATGATGAGATATACCCTGCAGCGCATTTTGTAAATTACTTGCAGTGTCGCCTCGCGGACCACTTAAGCTCGCTAATGACCACTCATCGACCAAGTGACTTACTTCTTTAAGTACACCCACTTTATCTTTATCAGCAAGCATAGCGGCTAATGCATGAATTTTAAAGCCTTTATCTTTATAGCTTGATAACTTATTGGCTAAATAACGCGCCGACTCAGGGTTATGTGCTACATCGGTAAAGACTAAAGGCTCAGCGCTTAACTGCTGAAACCGCCCTTCTACAACTAAATTAGCGAGGCAACTTCGTATGACTTGCTCACTAGGTAATAAGCTTAAAACACTTAGCGCAGTTAACGCAGTTGCTGCATTTTGACACGGTATTGCTGGCTTATCTATTACAAAATTATGTTCTTGATATTGCCAATTAAAGCTCTCAGCATTTTCTTTGAAAATAAAGTCACTGCCCGACAACGTCATATTGGCATTAATTTCTTTGCCATAATCAGTCATTGTGTGAGGAATATTTAAATCCCCTATAATAGCAGGCGTGTTTTCACGAAAAATACCGGCTTTGTCATAAGCCACTAACTCTCGCGTATCACCTAGGTACTCTTTATGATCTAAATCGATAGTGGTGATCACACTTGCAAAGGGAGTTACTATATTTGTAGCATCAAAGCGCCCGCCTAGACCAACCTCTAGTAATACATAATCGACCTTACAGCGTTTAAAAATTGCCAACGCACCCAAAGTTCCATATTCAAAATAAGTCAGAGGAGTGTCTTTACGGCCTTGCTCAAGCTGGTGAAAAGCATCTATATGAAATTGGTCTGCCAGTTCTTCGCCATTAACTCGTACACGCTCGTTATAACGAATTAAATGAGGTGATGCGTAAGTACCCACGCTAAAACCTTGCGCTAGTAGTAGCGACTCTAAGCAACGTGCAGTGGTGCCCTTACCGTTTGTACCGGCAATAAGAATAATTTTACTTGGAGTGTTTAAAAGGCCAATATTATTGGCAACATTAGCAACTCGTTCTAAGCCCATTGCAATGTTAGCTGGGTGAACACTTTCTAAATAAAAAAGCCAATCATCAAGGCTTGATGATTGGCTAGGAATTGTTTTTGTCATAGCGTGTAATCAGTAAAGCTGAAATTTACGCTACTCTATGCTCTTGTTCCGTAGAAGGCAAGTTCATAAATTTAGCTAAAATGCGTGCAAGGGTATCGCGCATTTCACGGCGGTCAATAATCATGTCAATTGCACCATGTTCTAGCAAAAATTCACTACGCTGAAAACCTTCTGGTAATGTTTCGCGAACAGTCTGCTCAATAACACGAGGACCAGCAAAACCAATTAACGCTTTAGGTTCAGCAACGTTAATATCACCCAGCATAGCAAGTGATGCAGATACACCACCCATTGTTGGGTCGGTCATTACTGAAATAAATGGAAGACCTTTTTCCGTCATTTTTGCAAGTGCAGCACTTGTTTTAGCCATTTGCATAAGCGACATAAGCGCTTCTTGCATACGTGCTCCGCCTGATGCTGAAAAACAAATAAGCGGCATGTTATGCTCTAAACATTGATCAACAGCATCAACAAAGCGAGCGCCAACAACAGAAGCCATTGAACCACCCATAAATGAGAACTCAAATGCTACCGCTGCCACTGGAATACCTTTTAATCGGCCTTTCATAGCTACAAGTGCATCTTTTTCACCACTTGCTTTTTGCGCTGCACTGATACGGTCAGAGTACTTTTTAGAATCTTTAAACTTAAGAATGTCTTTAGGCTCATGTTGTGTACCAAGCTCTTGACGATCACCTTCATCTAAAAAGTGCTCTAGGCGCTTACGGCCACTAACACGCATGTGATGGTCACACTTAGGACATACGTTTAATGACTTTTCTAATTCAGCTTTATATAAAATTGAATCACACGATGTACACTTAGCCCAAACACCTTCTGGGATTTCTTTACGACCTGATGATTTTGTCGTTTTAGGTAAGATTTTTTCTAGCCAACTCATTTGCAACTCTCTTAATACTGTTCTGTGTCGCGAGCCTGCTAATAGCAATTAGCAGACAAATTTTTTCAATTAAAACATGAATTACACTAACGCGGTATAAAAAACTGGTCTTAGTAGTTAAAAGTGCTTATAAAAAGTACTTATACCACATCTATATCAGGCAAAAATAAAGGGCCTAAAGGTGTTTGAGGAATATTAAATTGCTCAGGGTAGTCAACATCCACTAAATACAAACCAGCAGCCTTAGCGGTAGCACTGGCCTTTGCGCGTTCTTTACAATCAAGTAGCTCTTTTATCCATATAGGTTGTTGTTTATGTAAACCAACATCCATTAAGCTGCCTGTGATATTACGTACCATGTGATGTAAAAATGCATTCGCTTTAATATCAATAATAACGTAAGTACCTTGGCGCTGTACCGACAGATGATGAATTGTTCTTGTCGGTGTATTCGCTTGGCAATGTATCGCTCTAAAAGAGGTGAAATCGTGTTTACCTATTAAGTACTGACACGCCTCTTGCATCTTTGTTTCATCAAGATGATGATGAAAATGCGTAACCCCCTCGTTTAATACCGCACCTCGTAGGGGGGAGTTATAAATAACATAGCGATAACGACGAGCTGTAGCACTAAAACGGGCATGAAAGTCATCAGCAACCGGTTGGGCAAAGCGAATAGCAATATCTTTAGGCATTAAAGTATTCATACCTAGTGTAAATGCGACCATATCGCGATCGGCTTGCGTTTCAAAGTGTATTACTTGGCCTGTACCGTGCACACCAGCATCTGTACGCCCTGCACATATAACTTCAACAGGATGATTACAAATACGCGACAACGCTTTTTCTACTTCTTGCTGTACGCTATTTACATGTGATTGACGCTGCCAACCACTATAACGTGCGCCGTTGTATTCAACTCCAAGTGCTACTCGCATAATTACCGTTTTACCTACTGTGCTAATGAACGAGGCATTTTATGCTATCTAACGATGCAATAAAAGGAGACCTGTCGTAATCAAACCAATACACATAAAAAAACCCGTATTTAGCTAAGCTAGATACGGGTTCTTATAAACATTTTAATTATTTTAGTTTAGCTTTTAAGCTAAGTGCTTCCTCTTGAACTTCTTCAGGACCTTTGTTAATGACATCCTCAATAACTTTAAGCGCAGAATCAAAATCATCAATTTCAATATAAGCACGCGCTAAATCAAGTTTAGCTGAGTAGCCACCACTTTCAGCATCAACATCCGTTGTGTTATCACCTGCAAGTAATGCATCAAACTCACTCAAACCGACATCCATATTAACGTCGGTGTAAGGTTCGTGTTCAAGTTCAGCGTCGTCACTTTCTTCTAATAATGAATCAATATCTACAAATTCGTCATTATCAAGTTGCTCAACATCACTACTTTCAACAAGTGACTCTTTTGTAGTTAATGAATCATCTGTCTCTAAGTCTTCTTTTAGCAAGCTGTCAAAGTCAACATCAAATTCACTGCTGTCATCAACACTTAAGTCTTCAGGCTCTGCTAACTCACTAAGTAATGAATCAAAATCAGTTTGCGTCAAATTCGACATAAACTCTTCATCAAGTTCGTCATCAGAGCTAATATCAGTGCTACCCACTTCTTCTAAGCTTGTTAAATGTGCTTCGCGCTCTGCATTTGTTTGCTCTTGCGATTCGTCTGATAACTCATCAGTTAGCGCTTGCTCTAAACTATCTTCGTCAAATTCAGCATCTAATTCAGAAAAATCATTTTCAATTAAAATCTCATCATCAAAATCATTTTCTAAACTATCTAAATCAGCATCTGCCATAAGTGCGTTTGCTAAATCTTGCTCAGCTTGGCTGGAAGCGACTCCCAGTGCCTCACCATCTAAATCATCCCCTTGTAATTCTTCAGGGGTAAATGGCAACTCACTTTCTAATGTTTCTTGAACTTCATCAAGGTTAAGAGGTTTGATGTCATCTTCAATACTTGGTGGTTCAACAGAATCAACCTCATTATTAATTTCTTGAAGTAAATCATCATCAAGTGACTCATCTTCAATCTCCGTTTCAGTTTCTAATTCAGAGAAGTCATTATCAATTAATAGTTCATCATCAAAATCATCTTCTAAACTATCTAAATCACCATCTGCCATAAGCGCATTTGCGAGATCTTTCTCTGTTTGACTAAGTGCTACTGCATTTTCATCACCCGATGCATCTCCTTTAAGCTCTTGCGACTCAAACGAAGGCTCATTCTCTAATAATGATTGATCATCGTCTAATTCAAGTTCAGGATATTCATCCAACTCTTCACTTGGCGTTACAAGCTCGCTATCAAGCTGCTCTTCAATTTCAGTAAGATCTGAGTCATCGTCGCCCGCTAGCGGATCGTCACCAAGATCAACTTCTATTTCTTCAAGATCATCATCAAGCTCATCTAAAGACCAATCAGGTGTTTCTATATAGTCGTCATCAGTGGCCTGTTGTAGCTCACTTAAAAGCTCATCAACGCTCTTTAAAGTATCATCTGTATATTCTTCAAGTGCATCTTCAGGATCAAGAAGCGACTCTGATGTGTCTGAAAAATCATCAACCGTTACATCTATAAGTTCTGACTCTTCTTCAAGCTTAGGCTCTTCTGCAAGTTCAGGCTCTTCTCCAAGTTCTGGCTCATCGTAAAGCTCTGGCTCTTCTTCAAGCTCTGGCTCTTCTTCAAGCTCTGGCTCTTCTT
>NZ_BADV01000058.1:0-14948 GCF_000238895.1 Pseudoalteromonas sp. BSi20429
TTTTTTATATCTTCGTAGGCTATTACTTTATTTCGCCCTGTATTTTTAGATTGGTACAGTGCTTTATCTGCAGCCTCTATCCAGCGCTCATGATTTTTAAAATCATTACTGCTACCAGCCAGCCCTATACTTACCGTCATTGTTATTTCAAAGTGTTTATACTTAACAGGGTTAGTTTCAATCAATACCCTTAAACGCTCAGCAAATACAAAAGCGCCTTCTTTATCTGTATCAAGTAATGTTACTGCAAACTCTTCACCGCCATAGCGCCCTGCAACATCCGTTTCGCGCAGCGTCGTACGTAGTAAGTTAGATAAATGACGAAGCGATTCATCACCGCAACTATGGCCATATTCATCATTTATTTTTTTAAAGTGGTCAATATCAAACATTAATAATGTACTACAGCCACCACTTCGCTTAACTCTTAAAAACTCTTGGCGTAGCGTACCTTCCCAGTGTCCACGGTTTGCAAGCTGCGTTAAGCTATCTGTTTGACTTACTTGTTCTAATTTTTTGTTTAACTCTTCAAGCTCTTTTTTATTTACCGCGACATCTGTTACATCATACAAAATAATACAAATATGGCTAACTTCGCCCATCGTATTTGTAAGAGGGATAAATGTCGCATTTTGATACATGTAATCAGCTTTACCAGTAATAGGTCGATAATTTTTAAACCTAAAAATGTATGGCTGCTGCTCCCAAATCGTAAAAGAGCGGTTTTTTAAAACAAAAACCGATTCTGATTTACTTCTAAACCATTTTTCGTCTATTGCTGGAAATAAATCAAATAGGTCTTTATCTTTTACTGCGCTTGGTAGAAGCCCTGAATGGTTTTCCATAAAACCATTCCATACACACACCTTATAATCTCTATCAAGTACTACAAGGCCTACATCAACGGTATTAAACATATCCATAAGCCAATGGATCTCATTCATTTCTAAATCTGCAGCCATAACTTAATCTTCTAATAGGTAAGCAACTTTATACTTCAAAGTTTTAAGTGAATCTTCAGTAAATAACAGCATGAGGTCGCAATTTATATCATGGTTTTCAATACCGTAACTAATCTCTATAGCAAGGGTGCGTTGCCAACGTGACTTGTTTGATTTAACCAGCTCAGACACATCTCTGTGTTGGCCAAGTACTATTGGGTGCCCTTGGCTAAATGACATATCGAGCTGTTTTGAAAGACCCGTTAAAATAGCGCCTATCAAAATATTACTAATATCCATAAGCAGCTCAAGTTCAATTTTATCGTTTAACTCGCCGTCATAATTCATCAAAGAAGCTATTTCTTTAAAGCTTGAATCATTTAAAAGTAATAGCGCCTCGCCCGAAATGCCACCGCCAATAAAGCCCTGGCACACACCCGATGTAGCTGCGTTATTATCTATAGACTGAAGCGCCATATCGAGTTCATTAACTTCCAAAATATTCACATTAGGAATTGGTAGCTCTACAAACACATTAAGAAGACGTGCAAGTAAATCCCCAGCCTGTCCCATAGCAACGTTAGTGAGTTCTTGGTATATATCCCGAACATCAGGGTCGACTTGCTCTCCAAGCGAATGAGAGAGACGCTCACGCATGGCTTTATCTTTAATCCCATGGTGTTCAATTATGCTGGCTAGTTTTTCGGGGGAACATGGTTTTTGAATGAAATCGATAGCACCCAGTTCAAGCACTCTTTGATGTGCACTTGGCTGTATATCACCAGAGACAACAACAGTGAGTATGTTTAGCCCCTGTTCTTTCATAGCGATTAATACTTCATACCCATCCATTTCAGGCATATTTAAATCGAGAAAAAGTATTTCTGGTTCAATTAACTTTATTTGCTTTATGCAATCAACGCCGTCGAGTGCAAATTCAACTTTAATATCCCAATCTTCAGGTAATGAACGAGCTAGCTGACGCCTAGCTAATTTTGAGTCATCACATATTAGTACCGATGTTGACATATTATCTCTCTGTTTCTAAACCAGTAATGAGCATTAAAATCATTTTATGATGGTTTTTATTTTTATTATTGAAGATATATTTTGTAACTTCATGTTAATCAAAGTTTAGCACAGTTACAATTTTTATATTGCAGAACTAATCCCAACTTCATTAGGGCGGTATAATCTCTTGGTTACTATAGCGCAGTATAATACACTGACGCCCATTGCGTTAATTTAAAAGGAAATACCTTATGTTACGTTCACTTACCTTTGCTTTGAGCGCATTTTGCTCTGTGGCTATTGCAGCCGATTACCCAGAAAACACGCTAGACATAGGAAAAGTATCTGCACAAGGCAAACCAGTCACTTTATTAGGCAAAGGGATCTCTGTTGGAGATAGCGCGCCAAATTTCAAAGTAGTTGATGACAACTTCATCCCTGTAACGCTTGAGGATTACAAAGGCCAAGCTGTATTGATAAGTGTAGTGCCAAGTCTTGATACAGGTATTTGTAGCCTGCAAACTAAGCATTTTAATGAAAAAGTAGCCTCGCAATTTCCAAGTGTTGTAATGCTAACAATTAGTGCTGATTTACCATTTGCTCAAAAGCGTTTTTGCAAAGCTGAAAATATCGATAAAATCACTACGTTATCAGATTCTGTTTGGCGCGATTTTGGCCAAAAATACGGATTGATTATTAAAGATATGGGCTTATTAACGCGAACGGTATTTATTTTAGATGAAAGACATAACGTCATTTATAAACAATTAGTTAGTAGCCTTTCAACTGAACCAGAATACAACAGCGTAATTGAGAAACTTAAAACGCTTTAAAGCCGATTAAATAGCACTGATTAAGCAATGCTAAACAACCTTAAAACAAAAAACCGCCAATTGGCGGTTTTTTAATGTGCTTTTATAATTAACCTAAAAGCTCACCAAGTTGTGAACTAACAGCTTCAACAGCTTGTGTACCATCTAGTTTGTGGTATTGAGTATTACCAGCAGCAGCTTCTGCTTGGTAGTAATCAACTAATGGCATAGTTTGCTCGTGGTAAATACCTAAACGTTTACGTACTGTTTCTTCAGTATCGTCAGCGCGAACAATTAAGTCATCTCCAGTTTCATTGTCTTTACCTTCCACTTTTGGTGGATTATATACAATATGGTAAACACGACCAGAACCAGGATGAACGCGACGTCCGCCCATACGTTCAACAATCACTTCGTCAGCCACGTCAAATTCAATAACGTGATCAACCACTACGCCATTTTCTTTCATCGCATCAGCTTGAGGAATTGTGCGTGGGAAGCCATCAAGTAAAAAACCTTTCTCACAATCAGCTTTAGTAATACGCTCTTTTACTAAACCAATAATAATATCGTCAGAAATTAGTTGACCAGCATCCATTACTTTTTTTGCTTCTAAGCCTAATGGCGTGCCCTCTTTAATTGCTGCACGTAACATGTCGCCAGTAGAAATTTGTGGAATACCGTATTTGTCCATTAAAAACTGAGCTTGAGTACCTTTACCTGCACCCGGCGCGCCCAAAAGAATAATGCGCATATTATTGTCCCCTAGTATGGATATTTATTTTAAAGCCTGAATTCTTCCACAAGCGCCGCCGATACTCAAGCAACTTATACTAATTGATGAGTTGTTGATGTATTTACAGCGCATTAAAAAAGGGAACATACGTTCCCTTTTATTTAAAGTATATAATTTATACTTTTATTAACTAAATAGTTAACTGACTACTTGCTTAGTTCAAGCATTAGTTTGTTTAGGCGAGTAACAAACCCAGTTGGATCTTTAAGTGTACCGCGCTCTGCAAGTAATGCTTGGTCTAATAAAACATGTGACCACTGTGAAAATTTATCTTCATCTTGTTCGTCATTCAAATGCTTAACAAGTTGATGCTCTGGGTTTAGCTCAAACACAGGTTTTGCTTCAGGGGCTGCTTGACCAACAGATTCCATTAGCTTTTGCATTTGTGAGCTCATGTCGTTGTCGTCACTTACAACACATGCTGGAGAATCTGTTAAGCGGTGCGTAAAGCGTACTTCTTTAACGTCATCACCTAGTGCTGTTTTAATACGCTCAACAAGGCCAGCCATCTCTTTTTCAGACTCTTCTTGCGCTTTTTTAGTCTCTTCGTCGTCCAGCTTACCTAAATCTAAATCACCACGTGTGATTGACTGTAGTTGCTTATCAGCAAATTCAGTTAAGTGGCTCATCATCCACTCGTCAACACGGTCACTTAATAACAATACTTCAATACCTTTTTTGCGGAAAATCTCTAAATGAGGAGAATTTTTCGCAGAAGTAAATGTATCAGCTACTACATAGTAAATTTTGTCTTGGCCTTCGTTCATACGCTCAACATATTGCTCAAGCGACACATCTTGCGTTTCTGAATCAGTATGAGTAGACGAAAAACGTAGTAGCTTACATACGGCTTCTTTATTTGCCGCATCTTCAGCTGGGCCTTCTTTCATTACTTGGCCAAACTCATTCCAAAATACTTGGTAATCGTCAGCTTTGTTTTTAGCCATACGCTCAAGCATTTTAATAATGCGCGATGTACACCCTTTACGAATAGCTTGCGTTACTTTGTTGTCTTGTAGAATTTCACGAGATACGTTTAGAGGTAAATCGTTTGAATCTAGTAAACCTTTCACAAAACGAAGGTAGCTTGGCATGAACTGCTCAGCATCATCCATTACAAATACACGTTGTACGTAAAGCTTTAAGCCACTTTGACGTTCACGGTTCCATAAATCGAAAGGTGCTTTTTTAGGGATGTATAAAAGGCTCGTGTATTCAGTTTTACCTTCAACCTTATTATGTGCCCAGCTAAGTGGATCTTCCCAGTCGTGGCTTACGTGCTTGTAAAACTCTTTGTATTCTTCATCAGAAAGCTCTGACTTATCACGCGTCCACAATGCAGTTGCGCGGTTAATACTTTCCCACTCACCTGGTACTGCTGGAATTTTTTCGCCGTCTTCGCCTTCAGACTCTGGTACTTCTGCTTTAAACATTTGTACCGGTGTTGAAATATGGTCTGAGTATTTAGTAACAATGCCGCGCAGGCGGTAATCGTCAGCAAATTCTTTTTCTTCATCACGAAGATGTAAAATAATGTCGGTACCACGGCCTTCTTTTTCAATTTCTTGAAGCGTGTATTCGCCTTCACCTTGAGATTCCCACTCGTAAGCGGTTGTTTCACCGGCTTTACGTGTACGAACAGTTACTAAATCGGCAACAATAAATGCTGAGTAAAAACCAACACCAAATTGACCAATTAACTGTGAATCTTTACTTTGATCACCCGTTAAGTTTTTGAAAAACTCAGCAGTACCCGACTTTGCAATAGTACCCAATGAGCTAATTACTTCATCACGTGTCATACCAATACCATTATCAGAAATGGTAATTGTATTTGCTTCTTTATCTGCGCTAATACGAACACGTAAATCGGCATCACCTTGGTAAAGGTCGCCTTGAGATAGCGCTAAAAAGCGTAACTTGTCTGCTGCATCTGATGCGTTTGACACAAGTTCGCGTAAAAATATTTCTTTATTAGAATAAAGAGAGTGAATCATTAAGTTTAATAATTGTTTTACTTCTGTTTGAAAGCCTAATGTTTCTTTTTGTGCTGCAGTCATTTATATATCTCCAATTTGCAAAGTGTCTGCGTTATGCACTTAATATGGGGTGAGGTGTTAGAACTTCAAGGGAAAAATCAAAAAAAGGTGAAACGAAAAAATAGAATATCTCGTTTATCTAAAATGGGTGCGGACAATTAATATGAATCTTTTCACCTGTTGTTGGATGTTCAAAATATAAATCGCTGGCGTGTAATTGTAAGCGTCCTGCCATGTACTCACTTTGTGCACTTTTATATAAATCACAGCCTAAAATTGGATGCCCTATAAACTGGCTGTGTATTCGTAATTGATGGGTACGTCCGGTAACGGGCGTAAATTGCACTAAGGTTCTGCACGGCTGTTTAAGCCGCTCAAGCACACTGTATTCACTCACTGCTACTTTGCCCATCGTTTGGCAAATTTTAACTCGCGGAAAAAGCAGTTTATCTTTTGCTATTGGCGCAGTAATTGACCCCACATCAACAGCTAAGCACCCTTCAAGCATCGCTACATAACGCTTTTGAATAGTGCGCGCCTGAAACTGTTTATTAAGATGCTTTGATGCTTTGGCGTTTAATCCAACAATCATAATGCCCGATGTACCCAAATCTAATCGATGCGGTAACTTTGCCTCAGCAAATGCGGCTGTTAACTCTTTTTGACCATGTACTAAACGGTAATGTACTGAGTCCCAGTTAAGGGGGTTTTTACCAGACAAACTTAATAACCCACTGGGTTTATTGATCAATAAAATATCGTCATCTTGATATAATATTTCAATAATCCCGTCGCATTTAGGCGCTACAAAGTCATCAACAATCATGTGTGGTGCTGAAGGTGTTTGCGATGTTGAGTTATCTATTAAGTTAATCATTAAATTAGTCAATATCTTTTGAATGAAGCGCTTTTAAAGCCAATACTTGCTCACGTAAATCGTCTGCTACTACTTTGTCAGCGGCAATCGGGGTACCTACTGCAACCGACACCAAAGACCATTTTAATCGTGGTAGTTGCCACTTAGCTTTTCGGCTAAACATACTTCCCCACAGGCCCCCTAAATGCACAGGGATAACGGGCACAGGTGAGCGCTCAATAATGCGCTCGATTCCACGGCGAAAAATATCGATAGAGCCGTCACTGGTTAGTTTTCCTTCAGGGAAAATACCAACAAGTTCGCCTTTATTAAGCGCAGCAGCCACTTCGTCAAACGCTTTTTTAAACGCTTCTGGATTGGTTTTTTCACTGTTAATGGGAATAGCTTTGGCCATTTTAAATAACCAATGTAGGGCTGGCGAATAATAAATAGGGGCAAATACCATAAATCGGATAGGCCTTGGTGATGCTGCTAAAATAAACATCCAATCGACAAAGCTCACGTGATTACACACTATAACGGCAGCGCCTTCATCAGGAATATTACTTTCACCTTTTGTACGCACTCTGTACATACAAATAGCTAAAATATATATAATAAATCGTAAAAAGAACTCTGGTACTTTGGTATAAATATAAACAGATATAAGCAAGTTTAGCCCAGCAAGTAACAGTAGCAACTCTGAAATACTCCACTGAAAAACAGACAGCGTTACAATACTTAAAACAGCACTGCCCACCATAAACAGTGCATTTAATACATTGTTAGCCGCTATAACTCGTGAGCGACTCGACTCTTCAGTACGCTGTTGAATAAGCGCATACAGCGGTACAGTGTAAAAACCAGAGCCAATACCAATGCCTGCCATCCATACAAAATGCCACACCATGTCGCCTGTTTTTAATAACTGATCAAGCGTCAATAATTCAAGGTTTTGAGGTAAATAAGAGCTAATGGCTGGCTCTTGGCTCAGTAAATATAAAAACAAGGTAATTAAAATAGCGCCAAAGGGCACAATGCCCAGCTCAATACGAGAACGAGATAACTTTTCACACAATAACGAACCAATAGCAATACTTAGTGAAAACACAACAAGCGCGCTAGTTACAACCAGTTCATCGCCGCCCATTGTGTGTTTTACATAATTTGGTAAGGAGGTTAAAACGATGGCGCCAATTAACCAAAACCAACTGATCCCGAGGACTGATTTACCAACTGATTCTGTTTGCGAGTTAAGTGCTGAAAATACGTTTTTTGTGGATGAAAATATATTATAGGTAAATTTCAAGTTAGGCTCGTTTGCCTCACTAATGGGTATAAAGCGACTGCTCACATAACCCATAACAGCCAGTACTAACACGGCAATACTTATAAGCGTAGGCCCTACTGATTGAGTAATATAATAGGTGCCAAAAATTGTACCAATTAATATTGCCACAAACGTGCCTGATTCAACCAAGCCATTCGCTTTTGTTAATTCGTTAGGGGCTACGTGCTGCGGTAAAATAGAGTATTTTAATGGACCAAAAAACGTACTTTGTACGCCCATTAAAAATACGGTGGCTAACATCAGCCAAACGTATTGCGTTAAAATCGAGACTGCCCCTACAACCATAATAGGGATTTCACATAGCTTTACGATTCTGATTAGTTTGGATTTTTCTGTTTTTTCAGCTAACTGCCCCGCTATCCCTGAAAATAAAAAGAAAGGTAGGATAAATAACCCAGCAGCAATATTTGAATAAAGTGCGCCATCAGCAAGCGTTGCAGCCTGGAATATCAATAAAATAAGCACTGATTGCTTATACACGTTATCGTTTATCGCTGAGAAAAACTGCGTAATAAAAAGCGGTAAAAAACGCTTACTACCCAGTAATGTACCTTGGTAGGGTTGATTATCTTTCATTGTATTCCTTACTAATTAGAGACATAGCCCAAAAATATATTATACCAATTCGTTTAATTAAATGATCTATTTTGAGGGCGGAAAAACGTGTTGATAGCTAGGCAAAAAATTCGCTATTTAGTTGTTCTAAATGAGAATTTTTTAACGCAGGTAGCGACACGTTTAGCCCCGCAAAATGATTAAGTATTATTGCGGATTGGTATTAGATTGCTTCTAAGCTTACCTTAAAAACAAAAAAGCCTACATAATTTAATCATGTAGGCTTTTATAATATCTTTTCAAATAGTGACTTAGAGTTAGTCTTGTATAACTAAACGCCTGCCGCTAAAAGCATGCATAAGCGTTCTACCATCTACTAAATCAAGCTCGCCCCCCACAGGAATACCGTGAGCAATACGCGAAGCACCTACTTTATATTTATGACAAAGCTGAGCAATATAATGAGCTGTAGTATCGCCTTCAACGGTAGGGTTAGTCGCTAAAATAACCTCATTAATACCGCCTTGAGCAAGTTTTTGCTCTAAAACGTCTAAGCCAATTTCTTTAGGGCCGATACCGTCAATTGGCGATAAATGACCCATTAAAACAAAGTATAGCCCTAAATACTGACCTGTTTGCTCAATGGCAAGCACATCAGTAGGCGATTCAACAACACATAATATGCCGCTGTCTTGGCGTTTTGTACTTAAACAAATATCGCACTGAGCTTGTTCGCAAAAAGTACGACAAGACTGACAATGCCCTATGGCTGTCATTGCTTTAGTCAATGCATTGCCAAGCTGAGTGCCTCCTTTTCGGTCGCGCTCAAGCAAGTGAAAAGCAATACGTTGCGCTGACTTTGGACCAATGCCCGGTTGACAGCGCAGTGCTTCTATAAGCTGATTTAAACTATCTGAAAGTTGCATTATTTACTTAAAACGGCATTTTCATACCTGGTGGTAATTGCATACCGCCAGTTACTTTACCCATGCGCTCTTGTGTTTCTTCAGCAACACGGCGTACAGCATCGTTACATGCTGCTGCAAGTAAGTCTTCAATCATGTCTTTGTCGTCTTCCATAAGGCTTTCATCAAGCTGAACACGACGTACATTGTGGTTACCAAGCATGGTTACTTTCACTAAACCGGCACCGGCTTCGCCAACAACTTCTAATGTTGCAATTTCGTCTTGGGCTTTTTGCATGCGATCTTGCATTTGCTGCGCTTGCTTCATCATGTTGCCCATTCCACCTTTAAACATAACTTTCTCTCTTTCTTTTAATACATTAATTAACATGTACATAAGGGCGATTGTAAGTAATTACAATGCCTGAATACTGTTTTCGTCAATTTCGGCGCTAAATACTTGCTGAAATTGTACTATGTTTTCATCAGATGTGATCACATCGATTGCTTGTTGATGACGACCTGCATCAATTTTTTGCTGAATAAGATAAGGAGAGTCAATAACTCCCTTAGCAAAATTAATACTTAACGACACGTTATGCTCATAAATACTCGACAATGCGGCATCTAATCTTTGGCGAAGCATCGGTGTATCTAAATGCTTTTGTGATTCATCAACGTCTATATGTAAACTGTTGCCTTGCTTGGTAAATATTGAATGCAATGCAAATTGGCGCATACGACCACCCAGTCCCATACGTTTAATTAAATAAGCCCATTCATCTTGTTGATGTGCAAATCTAATTTCACTAATTGGGCTTTGAAAATCATCAGGGGCAGGAATACTTACTTCCTCTGGCACTATTTCAGGCGCTTTTTGAGGGTTTATTTGCTCAAGTAATTCTGGCGCAAGATTTTCAGTAATTGTTTGGTGCTTTGCTTTAAAATCAATCTTACTAGCTGGCTTTATGTTGGAGTGATTATGTGCCTGGGTTTGGCCCCCTGTTACTGGGAGCTCATGCTTTTTTTCACTCTCACCTTCGCTATCAGTTGCCCAAGGAGGGATATCGCCAGACCCAGTACTTGAAGGGCTATTAAGCTCACTTGCACTTGTATCTGCACTACCTTGATGAACACTTTGGGCTTGAGGTATTCTTGGATGCTGTTCTGGCTTTTTAGCAGGCGCTTGGCTTGGCTGCACTGCTACATTATTTGCAGATGTACTTGTACTCTTGCCTGATAACCTACCCGCACCCGATATGTTTCTGTCACGTAAAATACGAGCAATGGCAGATTGCGCCTGCGCTTCTTGTTCAGCTATTGGCGTACTTGCATTGTGATTTGCTAAGGGCTCTGGTGAAGACTCTGAGTTTGCAGTAGGTGCAGGTTTAAAACCCTGATCTACAGCGCTACTCATTATATCGTCAAACTGCGAAGCTAACGTTTGCTCAGCATCACTATGTTGCATGTAAGCTTCATCTTCACTTTGGCGCTGGGCTTGAGCATCCGAAACAACATTGGTTTGTGGTTGTTCATTAGCTGAAGCCTGTTGTTCAAAAGCGTTTTCACTTTGTTGAACCGGTTGCTCTACTGCAACTTGGGCAGGCTCATTATTACTTTGTACGACATCATTATTCGATGTCTGAGCAGCAACATTTGGTAAAGGCCCTATCTCAAGGGATTTAGGCTGCTCTGTATTGCTAACTGGCTTAGTATTATTTACAGGGGCACTACTTTGGCTAGCTACAGTGTTTTGCGATGTTTTATTTTTATTTAATATATCTCGCAGTGCATTTGCGCGGCCTTGTTTATTTGGGGCCGGCTCTTCGTTTACTGTGTGTACAGTTTGTTGAGCGTCTGTAGGCTTAAATGCTAATAATCTTAGCATTATCATTTCAAAACCTAAACGAGGCTCTGGTGCCCATTGTAAATCTTTTTTACCATTTAACAGTAACTGATAATAAATTTGAATTTGTTGTGGGCTCGTATGTTGTGCAACATGAGCAATATAATCTACATTTTTTTCATCTAGCCCTGCCGCTTCTGGCACTAACTGGGTTAGTTGGGTCAAATGCGTAAGTGCAATTAAATCATCAAGCAATGCCACATAATTAGGATTACGACTTGCCACCTGCGCAATCTCATCCATTAGCGCAGCGCCATCTTGTGCAAGTAATGCTGCAAGCAAGCTTTGGCTATGATGAGTATCCATTAAACCAAGCATTGTTTGTACTGCTTGATTATTAATATCACCATTTGTTTGTGCGATAGCTTGGTCGGTTAAGCTAAGCGCATCACGCATACTGCCATCAGCTGCTTTTGAAATAATGCTAAGTGCATCGGTATCAAAGCTAAGCTGCTCTTGAGTAAGTACGTGTTCAAGCTGTGTTTTAATTTCACTTTGCGATAACGCATTTAAGTTAAATTGCAAACAGCGAGATAAAATAGTAACTGGTAGTTTTTGAGGATCGGTCGTCGCCAATAAAAATTTCACATGCTCTGGTGGCTCTTCAAGCGTTTTCAAAAGCGCATTAAAGCTGTGCTTAGAAAGCATGTGAACTTCATCGATTAGGTATACTTTATAACGTCCACGTGTTGGTGCATATTGAACGTTATCGAGTATTTCGCGGGTGTCTTCTACTTTTGTACGAGAAGCCGCATCTATTTCGAGTAAGTCAATGTAGCGCCCTGCTTCTATATCTAAACAGCTGCTACATTGGCCACACGGATTTGCAGATATACCTTCGTCGCAATTTAAGCTTTTAGCAAAAATACGCGCAATAGTAGTTTTACCTACACCGCGGGTTCCAGTGAATAAATAAGCGTGATGCAGTCTATTTTGTGTAAGCGCATTTACAAGCGCTTGCTTAACATGAGACTGCCCAACCAATTCATGAAAGGTTTGAGGACGCCATTTTCTCGCTAGAACCTGATAACTCATCGATTACTCGCCTTCGAATTCAACCAATTTTAGGATTTTAATACCCATTTTTTTGATGCGCTGCTCGCCACCAAGTTCTGGTAGTGATACAACAAATGCAGCATCTGTGGCTTCGCCACCTAGTTTATGAACTAATTTAGCTGTGGCTTCAATTGTGCCGCCAGTTGCTAATAAGTCATCAACTAATAATACTTTATCGCCAGGTACAATTGCATCAACATGCAGCTCTAGCGTGTCTTCACCGTACTCAAGTAAGTAATCTTGACGAATAACTTCGCGTGGTAACTTACCTGGTTTACGAACTGGAATAAACGGAATGCCTAATGCGTAAGACAGTGGCGCACCAAAAATAAAGCCACGTGATTCTGTGCCAATTATTTTAGTAAAACCCTGATCTTTATATTCTGCGATAAACGCGTCAATAGTTGCTTTAAAGGCTTCTGGATTTGCCATTAAAGTGGTTACATCGCGAAACATGATGCCCGGCTTTGGATAATCAGCAATTGTAGTTATGCTGTTTTTGATAATTGCTGGTGTTACTTGAGTCATAATTTTAACTGCTCAATTGTTTATATTACAAAGCAGGTGATTATAACCTTAACTAACCTTTAATTGCGAGTTTGGCGTTACTATAAAAGAAGTATTAACTATGGGGGGTAATTAAAATAAAGTGGTTCAAGGCTGAAGTAAGCAACAGCCTTAATAAACGCTATGCATTTTAAGTTAAGCTAGTGATCCAGCCTAATATTGCATTTAAACAACCAATCCCTGCAAATACAGCTAAGAAAGCAAGAAAATAAGTAGCGTTGAACGGATCTTTAAAGTCTTTATCATCTGACATTGGTACAACCTTTTATTAAGCACGACAAATAAGGCTGCCATAATAGACGATGTAAAATCATCAATAAAGACCTTAATCTTGATTTTTTGTCACAATTACACCGCGTTCAACCATTGCATTGAGGGTAACCAATGCGCCTTGAGCAATTTGCTCTGCATTAAACTGTGGTGCATGAGCGAATACCTGTTGGCAAACGTCGTCAAATGTCGCTCCATCGCTTGCCTCAATAATTGATAGTAACAAAGCAGTCATCGCATTCGTAGCCAGAAATTGAACGTCATCATCTTCATCTCTATATACAACAAAATAATTAGGCTGAGGTGATGGCTCTTTTGGTTTAAAGCGATTGCTAATATTTTGAACCGGAAATTGATAACTTAAATTTCTTGCCGTTTTCGATAAATACAAAGCAGAACTAGTAAGCGCTGTTGTTTGTAATTTTTGCTCTTGCTCATCTTCGTGTGCAATCGATACATCTAGCTCTACCCATTCATAATGTGCAAGTTCTAGCATAAACACGGGATCGTATCTTTTCATTTTATAATCACTTGATAAGTAATTAATAAACTCCCCTGCTATATCTAAAAAGTACGGCGAATGACAATCATATTCGCTAAAAAATTGGCGTACAAGGACCAGCCATTGCTTGTCTGTATATAAGGTTTTTAATACAGGAAAACCTGATGATATAAAACCTTCAATGTTATTAAAAAATAGGTCGCGATAAATGGCCATACGCCTGTCTTCGATACCGCTGGGCTTTTTATTTTTTTTAGGCTCGCGAATATGCGCCATAAATTCGTTTTGTATTTCAATAAAGCTCATAACCAGGCACTCTTTTAATATTTATAAAGGCTTATATTAAGCTCGTTGTTTTGAAACCGTTGAAGTAATGTGTTTAGCTTGTAGCTCATGAATTATATCTAACTCTTTGGTTAAAATATTCATGGTAGGGATATTAAAATCGCGCTCAAGCAAGGTTGGAAATACGCCATGCATTTCATATGCTTTATCCAGTAGCTCCCACACAGGATCAATGACATCAGCACCATGTGTATCAACTATTAAGTCATCAGCCTCATTATAATGGCCTGCAACGTGCCCATAGGCAATACGATTAGAAGGCAGCCCAGTTAAAAACGATTGTGCGTTATAGCCATGATTAATCGAATTCACATAAATATTATTCACATCCAGTAAAAGCTTGCAGTCTGCCTGCTCTAAAATGGTATTTGTAAATTCGAGCTCTGATAATTGCTGTCCAGGAGCGCCATAATAGGAAACATTTTCTATCGCAATTTGCTGCTCAAGTATGTCTTGTACTTGTTTAATACGAGGGACAACATGTGCTATAGCATCTTGTGTAAACGGAATAGGCATTAAGTCATACATATGGCCTGTACCAGAGCAGTAACTTAAGTGCTCACTGAAAATTTTTATATTGTGCTCTTCAAAAAAAACTTTTAAAGATTTAACAAATTCAACATCCAGTGGTTCGGGTGAACCGATAGACAGTGATAATCCATGACACACAAAATTATTTGCATCTGTTAATGTTCTAAATTGCTTTTTAAAGCGTCCACCTAGTTTTAACCAGTTCTCTGGCGCAACTTCCAAAAAATCTACTTGATTAGGTACGTGTTCAAGCAGTTCATCAAGCATTTCTCGTCGTAGGCCAAGGCCCACCATCCCGAAATCTGTACTCTGGATTTGTGTCATAACTACCTCTAACTTATCAAAAAAGGGCCTTAAGGCCCTTTTAGCATAACTTATTTAGAATAAGATATTAACGACCGCCACATTTACCTTCGCCGCACTTACCTTCTTTTTAGTTTTTTTAGCATCGCCGCCGCATTTACCTTCACCACATTTGCCTTCTGTTTTAGCTTTTGCATCTTTT
>NZ_BADV01000057.1:0-34479 GCF_000238895.1 Pseudoalteromonas sp. BSi20429
GTATGCTCGTAAAATTTATTATAGGAATTAGTATGCTTGTAAAATTTATTATAGGAATGGACCCAATTAATGTGTAAACATACATAATTACTTACTCCTTCCTTATTTTGCAATCTGAGTTGTAAATTTTATGTTTTTTAACTTAGATATGTGGAAAAAACCTTTTGAAGTAATCACTTAAACTTTATCCTGATCTTTTTAGGATAGGCAGATTATAACCAAGCTACCTGTGTGGCTTTTATGTAAATACCTACTACTGCCTGCATTTAATTTGTTTGAAAAATTCAGTTTAGAACTATTGGGTACACATGTCAGATTATAAGTTTGGTTATATTATTTTGTAATTTGGCCTACATCGTGTTTAACCTGATTTATTGAGCTAGCCAGCTGCAAATCATAAATAAACTTTCTTTGATATGTCGTAAAAAATGTTCATTATCATTTTTATACTCGAAAAGAGCATCGACTGATGAGTGTTTGTTTAATGAGAGGAAATTATGAACTCAATTGTGAAGGTAGTGCTTGAACATTTGGTTATTAACTGGCCAACATTATTCCTTAATACTTGTTCTAATAATATTGAAACCATCTCTTTATTTACTAATTTGGTAACATTCACTTGAGTATCACATTAACCGGTAAATCAAAGTTAAAACATCCAAAATTATCAGATAAGCTACATGTATCTGATACGGCCTTAACTGTTAATATTGAATGTACTTAAGAAGAGTTGCCCCCTATTAAGTGTAATGCTGGATACCCTCTATATTCATATTTACAGATACTTTTGCCGGGAGCCTCTACAATGATTATCGCTAGAAATAGAACAACTAAAGTTTATGGTTACTCAGAATAAATAAGCTATGAATTATAAATCACGACAAACACTTAAAAAACTTATTGCCATCAAATCAACCACTTGATTTCACTAAGAGATACATAATATATAATATTTTTGTAAAACATACGTTATTGAAATACGATAAAACACCAACTAAATACAAAGTTACCACGTTAACAAGGTTTGGCAGATAGTCGAAATTCAATGAAATAATGTAGCCTGGAGGAGGGGTAAGTTTAATAGCAAATAGTTTACTTAATATAGATAACCTGTCCGCATTATTATTAGTACTAACACGTCAAGATTTCAAACATAAGTTAAAGTATTGCAATTAAACTTAGTAGTAAAATTAGTTCCTATCTTGGTAAATATTTCCTCTTTTGTTAATTTCTCTCATTGCCTCTTGGTTTTTTTTGCGTCTTTCTTCTGCCAACTCTTTTGACATGCATGTACGCTTTTTAATATTACTACCTGTCACCGCTATTTTTTCGCATACCATATTTTCATTACTGCTTAGAGAGTCTTCACTCAGTGAACTACAACCAGATAGAAATAGTAAACTTGAAATGATTATTACGATTAGCTTTTTCATTTTATTCCCTTAAAGTAAAAGCGCTAATATTATAAATATTAGCGCTTTATTATTGTTTTTCTGAACTCTAGAACTTAGCGTTAAGAGTCAAGAATATATGACGACCAGTTGTATTGTAAGTACGAGGGTCTGTATTATCGTTAAACCCTGTTGCTGCATACGGAGGATCTTCATCAAATACGTTATTAATACCAACAGTAGCTGTGTAGTTATCAAGGAAGTAACTAAAGCGAACATTGTGTATTACTTGTGAGTCAACGGTTCTAATAACATCATAAGAATCAAGAGTACCACCGATATTTACGGCTTCAGTTCTAAATGAAGAGTTAACATCAGCTAAATCATCTGGGTCAATATTTGTAAAGTTTTCTTCAACTTCACCAATGTAACGCAATGCATAAGTTGCAGACCAATTCTCTTGAGCTAACGATACATTGAAGTTAGTTTTCCACTCAGGGAAGTTACCATCACCACTATTTCGGCGGTAGTAGCCAGCATTTTGAAGTGTTGAACCGTCGGCTTGAGTTATTGTGTAGTCGTCATAGTAAGTTGCATCTAAACTTGCTGATAATGAACCAATTGACGTATCAGTTGTATAAGCAACATTAAAGTCGTAACCAGATGACTCTACACCACCAACATTTATGTTTCTGTTATCAATGTCACTTGAGTTACCAGCTAAAATACCTGATGTATAACGAGTTATTTGATCACAGTATGTACCGCTTTCAGCACACTTGTTTAAAATTAACTGCTCGCCTACAGAGCTAATTGCATTTTCCAGCTCGATATCCCAGTAATCGATTGTGAAAGATAAACCATCAACAAACTCAGGGCTATAAACTACACCAACTGTAAATATATCAGCTTCTTCTGGTTGCAACTCTGGGTTACCACCAAGAGTAGAAGATAATTGGTCACCAATAGGTTCAAAACCAGCTGCTGGTACGCCGTCAGCTATACAGAATGATGTAGGGTTAGTAGCACACGGGTCCGAAACTTCAGGGCTATTATCTGATGCGCCAGAGAATAAATCAGAAGTTGAAGGTGCTCTAAATGCAGTAGATGATGTTCCTCGGAACATAAGGCCGTCCATAGGAGACCATTTAATTCCTACTTTATGGTTTGTAGTATCGCCAAAAGTATCATAATCAGAATAACGAATTGCTAAATCTAGCTCTAACACTTTTGCAAAAGGTGCGTCATATAATAGCGGTACATTAAACTCAGCATAAGCCTCATCTACAGTGTAGCTGCCTGATGTTTCTTGACGGCTAGATCCAGATGTAATTCCTAATGCTATTAGTGCATCAGGGAAATCACCACCTTTCTCTTCACGATGTTCTAAACCAAATGCCATACCTAAACTACCTGCTGGTAATTCAAATGCACTACCAAATACACTACCACTAATAATTTGCTGTTCGTTTGAACCAAAATCGTGAGCTTCAAACGAAATAAAATCTAACATTTCTTGAGTAACTTGAGTATCAGTTCCTGGGATACCAAATACATTTAATGATGTACAACCAGCGATAGGATCATCTACAGTTCCACATACAATGCTACCGTCAACGTCTTGGAATGAAGGACCTACGGCTTGTGAAACTTTTTCAAAGTTTACGCCGCCAGCTCGTTTAGTTGTAGAATCACTTGAACCAAAGATGTATGAAACTTCATAACCCCAATCGTCATTGATATCGCCTTCAAAACCAACTACTGCGCGAACTGTATCTACGCGAAATTGAGTATCTCGACCGCCAGTTTCAACCATACGACGGCGCCAATCAGAAATCTCAACTGAGTCACCATTTCTGTCTTTAGGACCAAATTGTTGGTTATAGTAGTTATCTGCAGAATAATTTGCATTTGTCACACCAAAGAACGCAAGTGGTGCTAGAGGTAATGGAGCAAGCTTAGTATCTGAAATACGGCGGTTTAAACTAACTTCTGAAAAGAAACGAACATGATCAGAAAACTCATAGTTACTCTGAACAAATACGCCATATCGCTCAGCCGGAGTTAAGTGAAAGTTTACAGGCGCAAAGTTGTAAGTATCTTTATCCCAATCCCAACAATCATAACCAGTTGGATTAGAAAAATCGCTTGGATCTGATTGACCAGGACCATTAGCTGCACCGTGAGTAAAAGAAGAACAATCTTCACCAGCTACTGAACCATCAATACCGTTGTAACGACCCCATGGTGGAGCTGAAGAACCACCTTTAGAAAGCTCACCTGTATGATCCATGTCTAAAGAAAATTTAGACCAGTCTCTATCACCAGAAGACTGAGAACCCTGCTGAACGTAATATGCACTAGCTACCACGCTGCCTTTATCGCTTGTTAAACCTACAGTAAAATCGTAGCTTTTAGTTTCGCCATCACCGCCATGTGTCGAAGCATCGTAACTTGCTGTAGCTTCAAAACCTTCAAAATCATCACGTGTAATAACGTTAACTACACCGCCAATAGCATCTGAACCGTAAATTGCAGAAGCACCGTCTTTTAGAATTTCAACTCGCTTGATAATTGCTGTAGGGATTGTACTTAAATCTACAGAAGAGTTTGCACCGCTACCCGACGCAACCATTCTACGGCCATTTAATAATACTAGCGTTCTTGAAGAACCCAAACCGCGTAAAGATACACGCACCGCGCCTGAGCCACCATTATTAACAGAAGCATTAGTACCCGCACCAGCAACTGAAGGAATTTCTTGAAGAATGTCACCTACGTTACCAATACCTGAAGCAATTAGGTCATCGCGTGTTAATATTTGTACTGGATTCGCACCTTCCATATCAGTTCTTTTGATACGTGAACCAGTTACTTCAATTCTTTCTACTTTATCGGCGCCTTCGGCTGCCATTGTATTACCTGAAAATACAGCTGTTGAAGCTGCACCAAATGCAAGTGCGACACGCACTGCTTTAGCTACTTGATTGTTTAACATTTGATTCTCCCTGGTGTCACTACTTTATAGTAGTAATCATTATTTAATTATTTTAGTTACATAAGATTAACAGTAACTAAAGCAAATAATAAACAAAAACAACCAAAAAGCCAACAAAAAGTTAACAAATCTTTGCGGAAAAAGAAATATTTGCGAATATAATAATTAAAATCGCAATAAACTAGAATAAATAAGATGTGGACAGTATGAAAACACAGATATGTTGCTATTTATGGTGTTATTAAAAAAGTTTCTCTTGTAAATTTAACCCAAAAGAAACACTTGAGTGCGAAACAAGATCAACCATTTCAATTAATGGTACAATCTGTTTTTCTACATAAATTGCATAGTCATAGCTATGAAAGCCTTGATACAGTTCAACTCCAGCAGTTGTGTAAACAAATGTAACAAATTCACCTCTATTGACCGTAAATTCGCTATTTTTTTTCTGGTGTTTTTTAACTGCTTGAACATGAGGGGGGATATTTTTCTTATAATCGATTAAGTTTTGACCTAATCTCTTTTTAAAAATGAGTAAATGATCAAAATCACCTTGGTATAACTTTGTTGTATAGTCTTTAACAAGGTCATTTATATTTAAATTTCCATCAAAAAGACTAGTAAATAGGTCGAACTGGAATTGTTGAGCAAGTTTAGTCCAATCACTTCTTACTGTTTCTAATCCTTTAAATACTAGTTTTGATTCGTTTGGTTTAATTAATTTACCGACATAGCGCTTTTTAGAGCCAACTAGCTTTCCCCTTATGGTTGGCAAAAAGAAAGGGCTATAAAGAGATTCAAATTCTATTTCTAAATGACTTGTTAAGTTGTGCGTTTGTTTAATCTCGTTAATCCAATCTGTAGTTATCTTTTTAGCTAAAAACACGCCAATTTCATTACACTCGTCGTGGGTTAAATCATCATCCAACTTAATAAATGTAGAATCGGTATCACCATAAATAACGCTATAACCAAGCTCTTCTATCCATTTTTTAGTTTGTAGCATTATTTCGTGCCCTCTTAATGTAATAGAGCTAGATAACCTGGGATCGTAAAACCTGCACCCTTTTGAGCCTAAAACACCATATAAGCTATTCATTATTATTTTTATTGCTTGAGAAAGCATTTGATCTTGATTGTCTTTGGCGAGCTGCCTTTGGGACGCTAAGCTTTTAACAAGTAAAGGTAAGTGATGCTTGTCTCGCGAGAATAGGGCTTTATTAAAACCCTGCACACTTTGGTTTGGATTTTTTAAACCTTCTATCAGTCCGAGTGGATCAATGTAGAAAGTTTGCATAATACTGGGGTACAAGCTTTTAAAATCTAAAACAATGACATTTTTATAAAGCCCAGGAATAGACTCCATTACATAACCGCCTGGGCTTTCAAATGTAAGTCCATGATCGCCCATATTAGGGGCAACATAACCGCTGCGATGCAGTAGTGGTAAATACATATTAATAAAAGCAGCGACAGAGCCGCCCTTTTTTTCAAGCTCTAATCCTGTGAGCTTTGTTCTTATAATAGAAAAATCGAGTAGCTTTAATTTATCAAAAATTTTATTTACCAAAATACAATCTTGTCGATTATATTTTGCTAAAGAAAGCTTATCTTCATTAAATTGCCTAATAATTTCCTGCAGACTATTAGCCGTGTCGATTAATTTGGACTCACCCAACACTTGATTTGAAACATTAGCTAAAGAAAAACTCTCAAAGCTATATGTACCATTTTTTAAAGTGTCTATTCCATCAACCACACATCGCCCAGGGATCGATACTCGAGTAAAGTGTCCTTTGCGAACATATAAAGGTTGATCTCCCCTACCCAGTAATAACTTAATGCCTAGTGCTTCAGCTCTTTCATGAATAACCGGAAAATCGAACTCAATTACATTCCACCCAATTATGACATCAGGATCGCTAAGCTTAATAAAATGCTCTACCCCCCTTAACAGCTCAGCCTCATCTACACACCAAATAATATCAAACTCTAGGTTTTCAGCTTCTCTATCTGGCTCGCCAATCATTAAAACACAGTCTAAATTACAGCCCACAAGTCCAACAGAAAACAAAACGCCACTTTCGTTACATTCAATGTCTAACGACAGCTTATTAAGAGTTGGGGAATACTCATCATTTGCTTTTAATTTTGCCTCTGTTACTAATGTATAACCATTTTGATAAAAAACATTACCCGTTACCCAAGCACCTCCTTTTATAAAGCGCTCCATTAAATAGCGCTCTATTGGTCGAATATCTTCTTCAAATAATACAACTCCACGTTGCTTTAAAGCTTTAGCAGCAGAATAAAAATGCTTTAGTGATTTGAAGTAACAGGCCGACATATCTTCTTGCTGAAAGTTTTTTAACTCAAGACTTTTAATATTAAAGATAAGTGACTCAGCTGCTAATATTTTATGCGCTATTTCAGCATCTTTACTTTTGATAAAAAACAGCGCATTTTCGTTAGCTGATACTGTTTTTATAGGCCCTTTATCACTACAAAACCACGCTTCGTAGCAGATGCCGTTAGCAGTATCATAAGCATGAGAAGAAACAATAAAACCGGCTGTTAAGTACATTATTACTAAACCTTATTCATATATATGTAAGTTTTTACTTAATTCAAAATGCTTTAAAGCCATACATTCAACCTAAATAAACACTCAGATACTTTATTTGCTAAATTAATCTCATCACTTCTTGTAGTTACACTCTTATAACTCTAAAATCCATAGCACTGTAATTATATACATACTTTAGGTAAATCATCCCATGCTTTCTGACTCACTAAAAAAAACAATTAGGCAAGTACACCAGCATGTGGCTAGTAACCTAAACGATTATCGCCCTCGTAGCAGTCAAAACTACCTTGTAGCCGAAATAGCAAAAACGCTTGCTGGCGAATACCATAAAAAGCAGCGCATTTGCGTAATTGAAGCAGGCACCGGTACAGGTAAGTCTCTTGCCTATTGTTTAGGCGCATTACCGCTTGCCTTAGCGCAAAAAAAGAAGCTAGTTATTTCTACCGCAACGGTTGCACTGCAAGAACAATTAATAGCAAAAGAACTCCCATTTTTTAAAAAGCATTCAGGCCTCGACTTTAAATTTGATTTAGTAAAAGGTCGCCATCGTTATATTTGTGCCCACAAATTACATAATGCTGTAAACGGCGATAGCCAAACACAAATGGACTTTATGCCAACGCTTACTTCACCATTGAGCGCAATGGAAACCAAGTGTTTGAATGAGCTATATAACGCCTATGTGAATAAAAAATGGCAAGGCGATAGAGACAGTTGGGCCGATACCGTACCCGACAGAGTATGGAATTTAATAGCGTGCGATAAACATTCATGCCAACGCCAAATGAAGGCCCATCAAACATGTCCGTTTCAGCTTGCTCGTAATCAATTAATGCAAATGGATGTACTGGTAATTAATCACTCTTTATTACTTGCTGATTTAGACCTAGGCGGCGGTAAAATTTTACCAGAGCCCGACAACACCATTTATGTAATTGATGAAGCGCACCATTTAGCACATATAACACGCGACTTTTCATCGGCTGCTGCAACAATTAAAGGCACGATAGAGTGGCTTGATAAGCTCACCAAGTTTAGCGGGAAAATGGCGAAGGTTTTAGTGGGGCAAAGAGCTATTGGGCAAAACTTTAAACTTTGCGACAGTATTAACGACGCGAATAAAGATTTAAAAGTAGTTCGCGATATTCTTGATAATGCCGACTTTGAATACTCAAAAGACGATACTTATCGCTTTGAACACGGTGAAATTCCACAATCGCTGCACAGTAAAGCAAAAGATATAAGCGAAGCCACGCAAGATGCGCTGCGCTGTTTAAACAAAATGCACGACACCCTTACCCAAGATGTAAGTGATGGCGACATAAAACCTTACGTTGCCGACCCAATACTAGGCGAAAGCGGGCAATATATAAACCGATTAGAGCAGCTAAACAAACTATGGTTTAGTTACGCAAAAAAAGGCGAAGGTGCTCCTCATGCACGGTGGATAAAACGCCTTGAATACAAAAGCCATCACGACCACTTATTAAGCGACTGCCCTATCGAGGTCGGTTATTACTTAAAAGATAAATTATGGCGAGAATGCGCGGGCGCTGTTTTGTGCTCTGCTACATTAAGTGCACTTGGCTCGTTTGATCACTTTGCTTACGAAACAGGGCTTGCTAAAGAAGAAGGCGTTAAATTTATTAAAGTACCTTCTCCTTTTGATTACCCAAAACAAGCCACTTTACGTATTCCGGTATCTAAAGTAGAACCTACCGATAAAGACTTTAGTGATCACCTAGCTAAAACTTTACCAGAGTACCTAAATGATAAAAAAGCGAACCTTGTACTATTCGCTTCTTACTGGCAAATGGACCACGTAACAAAGTTTCTTAGAACAAAAGGTTTTAACTTATTAGTACAAGGTGAGATGTCGCGAGAAGCGTTGCTTAAATTACACACTAAAAATGTAGACGAAGGCAAAGGCAGTATTTTATTTGGAACACAAAGCCTTTCGGAAGGTCTTGATTTACCTGGTAAATATTTAGAGAACTTAATAATTACTAAAATCCCGTTTGCTGTACCTACTTCGCCTATAGAAGAAGCGCAAGCAGAATTTGTACAAAGCAAAGGCGGCAACCCGTTTTTAACGATTACCGTGCCAGACGCCGCAAAGAAATTGGTACAAAGCTGTGGTAGACTGCTGCGAAAAGAGAGTGATGAAGGCTGTATTACTATTCTCGATAGGCGCTTAGTTACTAAGCGATACGGTAAAGCCATGCTCGACACCCTACCACCTTTTAAAAGACAAATAGATTATTAATGTTTGAACTCGCACTCGATCCAACAACTTGGGCTGTTTTATGTGCTGTTGCACTTGCCGCAGGTTTTATAGACGCTATCGCCGGTGGCGGTGGCATGTTAACTGTGCCCGCTTTATTAACTGCAGGCTTACCTCCGCATTTAACACTAGGCACCAATAAACTAGCAGCAAGTTTTGGCTCGTTAACGGCAAGCTATACATACTATAAAAAGAACTTATTTAGTCCTAAGTTTTGGGCAGCCTCTATTATTGCTACCGCAATAGGTGCATTGATAGGTACTGTTATTGTTGATCATTTAAGTATCGATTTTTTAAACAAACTACTCCCCATTATTATTATTTTAGTTGCCGCTTATAGCTTATTTGGTAATTTAAGTACCACAGAAGGCGATAAGCTCCCTAAACTAAACAAAGCGATGAAAATAAAACAATGGCTACAGGGTTTAGCATTAGGCTTTTTTGATGGTTTAGCAGGCCCAGGTACGGGGACATTTTGGACCGCTTCTAATGGCATGCTTTATAAAATGAACTTGCTACTCAATTGTGGTTTAGCGCGTTCAATGAACTTTGTTTCTAACTTTATATCGCTCATCACCTTTGTAGCACTCGGACATGTAAACTTTTTACTTGGCATAACAATGGGCTTTTTTATTATGCTAGGCGCATGGTTTGGAGCACATTCAGCAATACGTTTTGGTAGTAAATTTATTCGCCCTGTATTTAATACTATGGTTATACTTTTAGCTTTAAAACTAATTTACGAGGCTTACTTTTAATATGCATTCAATGGCTTTAGATAAACTACGTCAACAAGTTGCAACGCTAAAACAACAAGCTGAGCAATTTGATAAAGCTAAACTTTTTTCTAAAAATCGCTACATGCAGGCGCAACCTAGCTTGTTTGACCGCGCAGTTTTTAGTACAAAAAGCATGAATCTAGTCGATTACGTAATAGAAATAGAAGACGAAGTGTCAAGATTACCGCCAAGTGAGCATCGCCATGCTTATACCTACGCGCTTGAACGTATAGGAGCTCAGGTACAAGCTGTATTCAACGTTATTAAATCAACGCCTATTTGGGTTAAAGAAAACAAAAGCCATTATAAACCACGCCCTAAGCAAACCGTTTATAAGCAAGCGGTACAAAAAATAATGCAATCATCGCACGAGCTTTACGACGAATTAAAACAAAACCATGAGTTTGAACGCCGTTTAGTGCTCATGATTGAAGAGCGTAAAATGCAAATGGATAAAGCATCGCCAGCTAAAGCACAAAAGCTTAACCTTGAAATATTAAGCACACACGCTCGATTAGGCCGCTGCAGAAAAGCAATTTCTGCCACCGAGGACAAAATACAACAAGTAGAAAAACAGCAGCTGCGTTAAGCCGAACTTTACTATGCAGCTTTATTATCATCCATTGTATTCAGACCTTATCCTTGCAGAACGTCATCGATTCCCTATTCAAAAGTATAAGTTACTTAAAACCGAAATAGAAAATCTAGGTGTTTCGGCTATTCACTTTCAAGAGCCTAAAAAAGTAACCGTATCTCAACTTGCGCTATGTCATAGCCAACGTTATATAGATGACTTTTTAAATGGGACTCTAGGTGATAAAGCGATTAAAAAGATGGGATTTCCCTATTCGCAACAACTTGTAGAGCGTACTCTTTTATCAATTGGCGGGAGTATTCAAGCTGCAGAAGCGGCTTTTAGTCACGATCTAACCTTCAATTTAAGCGGTGGTTATCATCATTCTCATAGTGATTTTGGCAGTGGCTTTTGTATTTTTAATGATTTAGCTATTGCAGCAGCACATTTAATAAATACAGAGCAAGCCGACACTGTTTTAATTTTTGATTGCGACGTACACCAAGGCGATGGCACAGCACAAATCACTCAAAACCATAACCAAATTATTACCTGCTCAATTCATTGTGAACAAAATTTTCCTCGTAATAAGCAAGAGTCCACTTACGATTTTGCATTGCCCGCTAAAACAGCCGACGATGAGTACCTTGCTACATTAAAGCAAGCACTCGATTTTTGCGTGCGCATACATAACCCTGATATTATTTTGTATAATGCAGGCGCTGATATTTACACTAAAGACGAGTTAGGCTTGTTTAATATATCGCTCAATGGCGTATATGAGCGCGACTTGTTTGTTCTCAACTTCTGTAAGCAACATCAAACCCCACTAATGTGCGCTTTAGGTGGCGGTTATCAGCGTAATTTGAGTTCACTAATTAATGTTCATAAACAACTATTTAAAGCCGCTATCGATTTATAGTAAGCCTTAGTATAGACTCAGTTAAACGGATTATTTTAAAGCGGTGGGAATATGCGATTACACGAAGACATACACAACTATTACGAAAAGATTGTAGTTGAAGAAATCATCAAACTTAAACTTGATGAAAAATATGATGAAGATGTAATGGCTGACTTTTGTTGTACGGTACTAAATCAGCTCCCGCCACGATATATTCGCTACGATGTAGATATGGCGTTTTATTTACCGCAATCAGAACGCATACATATGGAACAACGTGTGCAAACAGCAATAAATGTCGCCATTAGCCAAATATCAAAAAAGAAAGAGTTAAATGACAAGTCCACTTGATCAAGCCCCTACACATATTAAACTTGCAGTAGATTTAATTATGATACTAGAGCAACACGATGTTGCTCCAGAAGAGGTCTTAAAAGCACTCGATATTGTTAAAAGCGACTTTGAAAAAAAGCTAGAAAAGCCATAACTCTATTCTATTATTTGTATGTCGTGCTCGGTAACGCTACCTTCGTGCTTAGTGCAATCAATTTTAACTTCACCAAATGTACGCCTAGGCGAAGTTGAACGACGACAGGTCATATTTTGTGCTTTAACGCCAAATTGCGTTATATACAACGCAACTGTTTCGTCTATTTGTTGTTTTTGCTGCGTAGTCGCTGCACTGTAAAATACATCGTATTGCGCAGACCAATTTTCAACCCCCGCTTCTTTTGCAACGCCTAGCCAGCCCATTCCGAGTTTAGTAGATTGCTCCAAGTATTGGCCTTTCAAAAACATAAACGCCAACGTGTATTGTGCACTTTTATAGCCTAGCCCAGCAGGCTCTTTTAAATAATTGAAAGCGGCCTCAAACTGTCCTTTTCGATACGCTTTAATACCATTGTATTCATTCTTTTTCATGGTGGTATCACTGTAAAGGTTGATTGAGCTTGAATTACATCCACCCAAAAAAGTGATAAATACCATAGAAACTACTGAGAACGTTTTCATTCTTATCCTTAATTTATTATTTTTATATGCCAGTTCCGAATATGGCTTACACTTTTTATAAACCCTGTTATTCTAAAAACCAATCAGCATAATTAAAATACTATCATGACCTTAGCAAGCTTACTGCGATTATTTTTTCTGGCCGCTATTTGGGGCGCTTCTTTTTTATTTATGCGAATGGCAGCAAACAGCTTGGGGCCTGCGGTATTAATTGAGCTTAGAGTTGGCTTTGCCGCAGTTACTTTATTTATTGTTGCTTTGTATTTAAAACGCCGCTTAGCGTTTATCCAACATAAAAAACACTTTTTTATTATAGGCGCGTTTAATTCTGCTCTTCCGTTTTTATTTTTTGCTTACGCAGCTCAAACTATAAGCGCATCCACACTCTCAATTTTAAATTCGACAACACCAATATGGGGTGTTGTAGTTGGAGTCTTATGGACGAAAACAAAGCCCAATAAAAGTATGGTGCTTGGTTTACTACTTGGCTTAATAGGCGTTGCAATACTCGTTGGGCAAAATCATTTTGTATTAAATAGCCAATCTATAATGGCTATAATAGCAGCATTAAGTGCATCACTTTGCTATGCTATTGCATCGCATTACACTAAAAATGCGCCTAAACTGGCCCCATTCGATAATGCCCATGGCTCAATGTGGGCTTCGAGCTTTATGGTATTACCGCTTATCTTATTTATGCCAATTCGAGAAATACCAAGCACCAACATTATGCTAGGTGTATTAGTACTGGGCGTAGTATGTACCGCCCTTGCTTATATTTTATTTTTTAAATTAATCGACGATATTGGCCCAACCTCAGCACTCACGGTTACTTTTTTAATTCCATTATTTGGCATATTTTGGGGGCATTTATTTTTAGATGAGCAAATAGGGCCAAATACATTACTAGGCGCACTATTTGTAATTGTAGGCACTATGCTGGTTACTGGTTTCTTACCACGAAAAAAGCACTTAGCTAAAACAAGCTAAGTGCTTTAAATTGCATACTACTTCTTGCGTTAAGATTTACTGCTTATTCACTAATTTGGGATTGCTGAATAAGTAACAATAACTCAGCAGTAGCCGTTGCATCAGCAAGTGCGCGGTGATGGCTGGTTAAATTTAAATTAAAATGCGTACTAAGGTTACCAAGCGAATACGACTTTAAGCCTTTAAACGCTTTGCGCGATTCAACCACGGTGCACATTTTTGGCATTTTAAAAAAGTGCCCTGCCATCTCGCATTCTTTTTTAATAAAGCCATAGTCAAAATTAACGTTATGGGCTACAAAAATACTGCCTGCGAGTTTATCTAATAGCGGCTTGGCTATATCGGCAAATACAGGCGCGTTGCGTACCATGCTATCGCTTATGCCAGTTAGTGACGTTATAAATCCAGGTATATGACGCTCGGGGTTAACTAAGTTTGTCCAAGTATCAATTACTTTACCGTGCTGTACTTTAACTATGCCAATTTCGGTAATCCGGTTACCGCCTTTTAAGCCGCCCGTGGTTTCTATATCAACTACGCTGTAAACACGGTTTGGGTCTACAAACCATTTAACCGCGGCAATGTGTACTGTAAAGCCCACATTTTTTAAGTTATCAATGGTGGTTAATTGGTTGCGCCTAAGTTTGTCGCCCGGTGCTTTTACTTCTTCAAAATGTACTTTGCTATTATTGATAACCATTAAGTCGGGGTAGCCGTCTTTTAGTTGTAAATAATGCTTACTCATATTGGTTAAGTGAGTAATTAATGCATCAAGTGGGCTATTTAAAATGAGTGCTTCTAACGGCTGTAGTAGCTCTTTATGCCATTTAAATAAACCATTAGGTTGCTCAAAGTATCGCGCTGCATTTTTACACACTAAATTAAGTAATGCTTGCGACGTTTGGCACTGCGCTAAACGCTCATCTATTTGTGCCTGTTGCGCTTCATAAAAATTACCAAGCCTTAATACTTGCGGATAAATATCAAACTCATTGCATGGCGGATAAGGCGACTCCACAAATAACTCATGCCAAAATACTAAACCAAACAAACTTTGCCAAAGCGTGTTTTCGGTATTAAATACAGCCATACCTTGGCGAGTATAATAATCGTTTACGCCCTGCTCTACTTCACCTCGGTACAGCTCATCTATTTCTAGCACGCATTGGGTGTCGGCAAGCATGGCACTTAAACGCGAACGTGTTTTTTTATTAAACTTACGCATTAAAAAATCGTCAGCAAAATAAAGTAAATCATCAGTAAGTGGATTTTCGATAATGGCTTCTAATCGAGCTTTTACCCACTCTTTATTGCCAAGCCTGTATTGCTCTCTTATTTGAATTTCTTGTGCTTCGCTATCATCCACACACCCTTCTAGTAAGCTAAAAGCAAGTTCGCTATCAACTGTTTTTAGCTGCCTATAAAGCCTAACTAATAATCTATTTTTTAATACAACGGCAATGGCACCATGTGTAGCTTGCACTAAAACCTGCGACGCTAAAGCAGCATAGTCGCTCTCATCTGTAATGTTTTTAAATGCTAACCGGTAACGGTTTAGTAAATAGTTTGATTGCGCTTCTTCAAGTGTTTCAAAGCGTGACAAGCTCTCGCTGTGTCCTTCGCGTGTAGCGGTTAAGCCTAAGTCTCGCATTACAAAACGATTTTGATGATTTACATCGCCGCTGCTTAGTTTGCCTGCAAATAAAAACTCAAAATACTCGTAGTAATCACTGCGGTTATTAATTACATACTGGCTATAAAGTGGCGCAAGCTCTTGTGGGCATGCTTTAAAAAACTCTCGCGCAATATCCACCAGCGCGCCTTTAGCGGCGCTTTTTTTAAAGCTTATTTGCTCACTGTAATTACTTAGCAACTCAACCAAAGAAGGCTTAGTTAAGTGCGCTAAAAGCTGCGAATAATGCTGCTCGTTTGGCTCAAATAAAATACCCGCTTTTTTTAGCGTATAAATAGCCTGATGCGGCGAGGTTATTTCTTCATAATTAAGCGATTGCGCCTGCACCAAATAAGGCTTTCGCGAGTACACACGCGCCAACATGCACTGGCTTTGCTCATCTAGCTGATTAATTTTACTAATAAATTCACTATGTTTAGGCTCAAGTAAATGCATACATTTACTTGTTACAAACTCAATAAGCTCTTTAAAATGCGCTAAATAGTATTTTGCTGGTAATTCTTTTTTCATAATATCGCCACAACTGTATATAAAAACAGTATCTAGCATTTGCGCTTATTATTCAATCTTAAACTTGTAATCAGTAATGCTTATAGTTGCCATATAAAAATAATGTAGAGTCAATAAGCACTAAATGTAAAAAGCGACATATTACAAGCCATACAACAAAAACAAACCATTGCCATACATTGCAAAGGTGGCAACTGCGGCACAGGGTTGGTCGCTGCACTTATTTTAAATTTGACAGGTTACACAAAAGAGGAGGTATACAACCTAGTACATGGCATTCGCCCTAAAGCACTGACTATAGAGCTATAAAAAGAGTACTTTGAGAATTTTGAGATGTAAGGCAGAGATTGGGGGGGGATTTAGCACTATGAATAGTGCGAAAAATACTTTAATGCAAGTTATGAATTAGCGTTGATAAGCTTAACCACTTGTTATGCATTGCGGTCATAGTCGTACACGCCTATGAATTTATAGAAGTTACTTTCAATAGTTTCTGTAACTTCTGGCTTGTATTCAAAGTTGTACATTAAAAATACATGCACTGTTTCTTTAATTTCACTCGAAAGAGCAGCTTTTTTGGCAAAGGACTTTCCATATGAAGAACAATTAAGAATCTCCTCTAGCGAGGATAAACCATCTAATGCCATCGCTTCCACAAAGTCGTGATCATAATAACCAAAACCAAAATCCGTACTAAATTGATTGAAAGGGTCATCGTCATCGCCACCGTAATTTTCTTCAAAATAGTCGTTCGGAATATCATCCGAAGAACACTTGGCAATCCAAATAGAAACCACATCTCTATCTTCACACTCGAAATCTGGTCCGTCATATCTACCCATGATGATTCCTATGCATAACGAGCCTCTAGATTAACTCGTTTTTTATTTATTTTTATTGATAAACTAACCATAGCTGAGTTCCTATTTTGGTTCAATCGATTACTGTACTTTTACGCAGAATATAAAAAGAGTTTGGTTTTGTTTTAATTGACGTTTTGGAAGGAATTACGGGTGCTTGAGTGGCTTTATTTTAGGTTAAAAGGGCTACCCTTTCTCAATGCATCGTGTTTTGCAGTTTTTGTTAGCTTTTTTCGTATTAATTAGGATGGCTGTCATTCTAATTTTTGTTTCAAACGATAATCGCACTACACCTATGTGTTGACCCTTGCACAAAATATCAAAGTTTTTGAGGCCTGTGGTTGCTTGATAAATATCTTCTACATCCCAATCTACGGCGTACATTTCGTAATAGGGTTTCATATTGTTAAACGTAAGCTGTGCGGCAGCCTTTAAGTCTCTAGCATCAATCTAGCCTCCAAAAAGAATTAATACTCTATAAACTAAGTAACTACTTTAATTTATTATGTTCACGTTGAATTATACTTAACCCCAAAGTAACGAATTCGAGTTTGTAAATACTAGTGGCTTTTTTTCTGAACCTCTGACAACGTAAATTTGTTCACTTTCTATAATATTTTGAATTTCGGGAAAATCGGTTACAGGTCTCCAAGAACCCTTTCCTACAACAGATAAAGGCTCGTCATTGCCAACGAATGACTCTTTGACTCGTTTGCCAAACTTGTCGTAGACGTTACAAACTCTCACCCCGTGGCGTTCGAGCATAGCTTTTATGTTTAGCCAATAATTCTCGAATTCTGAAGTATTTAATAGTTGTTCACTATGCGTATCAATATTTGTCTTAACTAGAGCCTCAGATGAAGCTGTTAGGATTAAAACGGGCTGTAAGTTAACTTCCAAAATAAAATTGCTGGAGCCTACTTCTGACTTTAGCTCAGACCAGTCAGAATCCTTCTTTATTATATCGTCTTCTCCATATCTGTTAACTTCAAAAACAGTTGTTTTAAAGTAACAACACTTTGAACCTAATATAGGTGTATTTAATGATGCTATTAACTTTGTACGGCCAGAAATATGAACATCATCAGAGTCAGTAAGATCAGAATACTTAGTCTTTGGTTTATTGAAACGCTTCTTCAACTTTCTTTCATGAGAAATGAAACGGAGCAAGATTAAATAGGCTACAAATGCCCCTAATATGTATAACAATATCTCCATAACCACCTAGTGAATATAACTTTTAAATAAGGGGGTAACACGTACAAATTTATGATGGATGTCTATTTTATTCCATGCTCCAAACTCTTTATTAAAAAAAGCACCATTAACCTTAGTATCTAAAGTCTTGCCATATCCAACTTCTTAATGGAACTTATTTCGCAACGAGTAATAAACCAAAGACCACGAATAAATTTTCACATAAAATGAGGCACATAGCGCCCGCAATAAGATGTTATCCTCTGAACCAACAAAGCGCACCAAACTTCATACTAAAACCGCTGAGTGGAACGCATCACCTAGATCGCTTTGTTATAACTCTTCCGCCATCTTACCAATTACATCCAAACATACACCGAATAAATCTTGTGCGGTATCAATATTATAAGTAGCTTCCGGATGCTGAGTTGGATTTCGGTAGTTAGCTCGAATCATATCAAGTGAATCCAGTAAATTTTTAGGTGGCTTATTATTTTTCTTTGTTTTTAGCTGTTCAAGCATATTAGCCCACATTGGCTTTGGTAGTCTTTTTTGTCTTCTATGATAAAAATAATAATTTTTTAAAACATCTTCAGTTGCTCGTAAAATATGAAATGCAGAAGCAGTTGCCTCGCCAAATAAAATACAACGTGACGATGATGATATGTCTTGTTTTGCTAACTCACTTAATTTTTCAAAATGACCATTTTTAAACAACTTATCAGGTTTATTTAAAAGAAACTCAGTATTATAGCGCCTAGAAGGAATCGTGTAGGTTTTTTTAGTACTCGATTCAGCGAATACTACTTTTTCTAAGCCAGAAAACTCGTTAATTATTTTCTCGATAGTATCTGTATCAATTTTTTCATTAGGTGTCTCGTTTTCTCTTTCATAGATATGTTCAATTAAGTCAAGAAATGAAGCGGACTGTGTCATAGCTATACTTACTTCTAAGTTAACTTCCGTTAATATACGTTCAAGATCTTTTATACCCCTCGAAACGAAATCAAATGTATGATCTCTTGCCTGCATGGCTCTAATTATTATTCCAATTAATATATAATCGTAGCTACTTCTATCTTGCACTTGGAATGCCTTATTTTGATTATTAAAGAGTTATAACAACTTACTCTACAACAATTATCGCTTTATAAACGACAGATGTCCCTATTTTATAATGCATTCACTTTAACCACCAAATAACCACCTGTAAACAATTACTAAACCTCATATCAGTTTATGCAATTGCAAAAACACACCTAAAAGTACAGATCAGTAATATTGCTCCAACAGATACTTCCCATACAAAGCACATTGTTTATTAAAATTCAGCATGTGTTATTTAAAAGGCGCTACTTAATTTCAAAGTATTGAATCTAACGCCTTTAAGCTAATACCTTTAAATTAAAGCCCTTAAACTAAAGCCTTTAAAAATGGCTCAATTTATACTCGCCAATCCCTTTATACCCGCACAAGCATATTCAACCATAGCGCTTTACGATATTATGCTCCTTTGAATTTAAATTAACTTTCAGGGCATATAATGACAACGCACACACCGCCTTCCCACTCAGCCAACACAGCTGAAAACACCCCTCTTTTTTACGTAATATTTATATCGGCCGTTGCTGCTATTGGTGGCTTTTTATTTGGTTTTGACTCGGGCGTTATTAACGGCACGGTGTCGGCACTGGGTAATGCATTTAATTCTAGCAGTGTGGCTACGGGGTTTAATGTAGCGTCTGTGCTACTTGGCTGCGCCTTAGGTGCGCTTGCTGCGGGGCCGCTGGCTGATAAGTTTGGTCGCCGTGCAATTATGATCATCACTGCGATTATTTTTGCCATTAGTGCCTTTGGGTCGGGCATTAGCGAAAGCTCTGCGGAGTTTATTTTTTACCGTTTATTTGGTGGTTTAGGTATTGGTGCTGCATCGGTATTAGCGCCTGCTTACATTGCTGAAGTTGCGCCACCAGCACTTCGTGGTCGTTTAGCTACATTGCAACAACTCGCTATTGTATTGGGTTTATTTGCTGCTTTTTTAAGTAACTACTTAATTGCTGATGCAGCAGGCAGCGCGCAAAATATTTTAATGCTTGATATAGCCGCTTGGCGCTGGATGTTTTGGGCAGAGCTTGTGCCTGCTGTGTTGTTTTTAGTGGGTGTTTTATTTATTCCTGAATCGCCTCGTTATTTAGTGGCGCAAGGTAAAGTGGATGATGCAAAAGCGGTATTTAGTAAAATATCAAACGACAATGCAGATAAACAAATAAGCGATGTAAAACGCTCATTGCATAGCGATACAAAGCCAAGTATTCGTGATTTATTTATTGATGGCAGTAAAAAAGTACACCCAATTGTTTGGGTGGGTGTGGCGCTGAGTGTGTTTCAGCAATTTGTGGGTATTAACGTGGTGTTTTATTACGGCTCTGAGCTTTGGCAGGCCGCTGGGTTTGATGAGTCGCAATCGCTATTTATAAATGTGCTCGCAGGTACTACTAATATTGTATCGACCTTTGTTGCCATTGCCCTAGTTGACAAAGTTGGCCGTAAACCACTGCTATTAATAGGCAGTATTGGTATGTTTATTAGCTTAAGCGCGCTTACTTATATATTTGGCAGTGCAGGCCTTGATGACGCAGGCAAACTTGCACTTAGCGATAACATGGGTACGTTTGCACTTATTATGGCTAACTTATTTGTGGTATTTTTTGGCTTAAGTTGGGGCCCAATTGTATGGGTATTATTAGGCGAAATGTTTAATAACCGTATTCGTGGTGCTGCCCTTGCCGTTGCTGCCAGTGCGCAGTGGATTGCTAACTTTGCAATCACCATGACCTTCCCTATTATGCTGGCTAACATTGGCCTTGCCGGCGCTTATGGATTTTATGCGTTATCGGCCCTTATAAGCATATTTTTTGTTGTTAAATACATAAAAGAAACACGCGGTAAAACGCTCGAATCTATGTAATTTTTAAAAGCGGTGATATTAATCGCCGCTTTGCTTTTACATACAATGGCGTTATTTAAGAGTGATTGTTTGGATGAGCTAGACGTTAATTAATAAATATATTTTAAACTGCTGTTAATACGTAAACGCTCCTTTTATCAGCAAGCTTTTAATACCAAAGTGTACAGCTACCGATTGCACACTTAAATATCGCTATAGCTCAATATGTTAGCGCATATAACCATTGCCGTATTACCTTTTATTATAACTAATCTATTTAAATTCCTTTTTAGAATATCAAAAATTAGCTATTGTCCGCCCATTCCAACTTTATGTATTTACTAAAATGAAAAAACAGTTAATTTCAGGCTTAGCTTTAACGTGTACGTTAGGTTCGTTCAGTGCATTTGCTACTAATGGTTATTTTACTCACGGCTATGGCATGACCCACAAAGGTATGGCTGGCGCAGGTGTAGCGCTGTCAGAAGAATTAATGTCTGGCGCTAATAATCCAGCAACCTTTTTACCTAATGGAACAGAGCTATCTCTGGGCTTAGAGCTTTTTTCACCTGAACGAAAATATACTGCATCAAAAGTAGATACTTTTTACCCTGGCGCATTTTATCTTGAAGCAAAAACACAAAAAAGCGACAACACTGTATTTGCAATTCCAGAGTTTGCTATTGGCCATCAATTAAATGAAAAAGTAAATATTGGCTTATTAGTGTATGGCAACGGCGGTATGAATACCGAGTACGGCGCAGAATCCTCTCCTGAGGGGACTTTTTACGCTGGTACGACGGGCGTTGATTTAAAACAACTCTTTATTAGCCCAACAGTAAGCTATAAGTTGAATGAACAAACACGCCTTGGTGTATCCCCTATTTACGTGGTGCAACAGTTTGAAGCGCAAGGGCTTGGAAACTTTGCTCCTTTTTCGCAATCACCAGAAGCGCTTACAAATAATGGCACCGATACAAGCACAGGCCTAGGCATTCAACTGGGTATTAGCCAAGATATAAATTCGTCATTAAGCTGGGGGGCAAGTTACCGCTCATCAGTGTCTATGCAAGAGTTTGATAGCTATAAAGGTTTATTTGCAGAGCAAGGCGGATTTGATCTGCCAAGTTCGTTTCAACTTGGCGCAGCCTACAAGCTTACCCCAAGTAATCAGGTTGTATTTGATTGGCAAAAAATAAATTACAGCGAAGTAAAAAGTATTGCAAATCCAGTCAATAACTTGATGTCAGCGCCTTTAGGAGCTAACGCCGGCGCTGGGTTTGGCTGGAACGATATGACTATTTATAAGCTTGGCTATCAGTGGCAGCGTACATCGCAACAAAAAGTTCGTTTTGGGGTGTCTTACACCGAGCAGCCTATTCCTTCTTCTCAAGTTATATTAAATATTTTAGCCCCGGGTGTTCAAGAGTGGCATTTTACTACTGGCTTTAGCCATTCTTTTACCAACAAGGTACAATTAAACGCTATGGCTTTTTATTCGCCAGCAAAAAAAGTAACGGGTGCTAACTACTTAGCGCCTAATCAACAATTATCAATCGAAATGAAACAAACCGGTTTAGGCGTTTCTATTGTTTGGGAAATTTAAAAATGATAACAGAATTCACCCCAGTATCGGCTGCAATAGGCGGTGCATTAATAGGAATAGCGTGTACGTTATTACTGGTTTTATACGGAAAAATTGCGGGTATATCAGGCATTGTTAAGTCAGTATTCGCTAAAGCAAATTCAGACTCTCGTTGGCAGTTATACTTTATTTTAGGGTTATTGTTGGCAGGAGTCGCTGTAAGGGTATTTGCGCCATCTTTATTAGAAGGCGAATTGCAATTACCGCCTTGGCTTATTGTTGTTGCAGGGCTTTTAGTTGGCGCTGGTACAACTTTAGCTAATGGGTGCACAAGTGGCCATGGTGTGTGCGGCATGTCGCGCTTTTCTGCTCGCTCTTGGGTTGCAACATGCACATTTATGCTTGTCGCCTTCATTACAGCAAACCTTGTAGGATAAATAATGAAAGCAATTATGATGGTTGTTATAGGCTTTATATTTGGCTTAGGGCTTATTATTAGCGGGATGACAAACCCTGCTAAAGTGATTAACTTTCTTACCTATGGAAACCAATGGGACGCAAGCTTAATTATAGTGATGGCTGTTGCCATGCTAATAATGATGCTTACATGGTTATGGGTTGCAAAAAAAGAGAAACCACTTATTTCAGGAACGTTTAATTTAAGTAATTTAAAAAATATTGATGCGCGCTTAATTATCGGCTCAGTACTTTTTGGTTTAGGCTGGGGTTTAAGTGGTATATGTCCAGGCCCTGGCTTGGTTCAATTGGTGTCTCTTAAAATGGAGTTTTTGTTATTTTTTGCAGCCGTCTTAGGCGGTATGTGGTTAGCCAAAAAAGTATAATATTTGCTGCCGACTAAACTCGGCAGCTACTTTTACCCAAACAAAGGTACATAACTTGCTGCAATATATATAAAACTATATTGAACAGGTTTAAGTTATGCTAAATAAAGCGCTGGAATTTTCTAACAGCACACCTTGGTTAAGCGCAGCATCCTCCCTTTTACTTATAGCTATACTACTGTTTTTAATTCGTTTTTTTGTAATGTACTGGCTAAAAAAATGGACTTCAAAAACCACGTTTATATTCGACACTTTACTAATAGAGTCAATATCTAAGCCGCTAACACTGTGCACAATTATTGTGCTGCTCACCATTTTAGAGCACGACACCTTCATTATTAGTACTTCTATTTCTCAGCAGATCCCTTTTAATAGCATTAATATTGTATTAGCGCTGCTTGCACTTATTATGTTTTTAGACCGCTTTATTATTGGCACTATTAATTACTATGGTAAACAATCAGCCGTGGTTTTTAATTCAAAAAGCATAATTAAAGGCGTGATACGCGTTACATTATCGTCAGTGGGATTACTGGTATTAATGGGCACGTTAGGTATTTCTATTACGCCCATTATTGCCTCGTTAGGTATTACATCACTGGCTGTTGCCCTTGCTTTGCAACCTACCCTCGAAAACTTTTTTTCTGGCGTGCAGCTAGTAATAGATAAACCCATAAGAGTGGGTGATTTTATTGAGCTTGAATCTAAGGAGCAAGGCTTTGTAGATCATATAGGCTGGCGATCTACATGGGTTAAAATGCTACCCAACAATATGATTATTATACCTAATAGCCAATTATCTAAGTCGCGTATTATTAATTACTTTTACCCTGAAAAAGAGCTAAGCGTGCCTGTTGATATAAGCGTGCATTACGATTCGGATTTAGAATTTGTTGAGCAAGTAACACTTGAAGTGGCTCGTGAAATACTTATTTCACACGAATGGGGCGTTGATGATTACAATACCTTTGTGGTTTTTCATACCTTTGACAGATCAAGTATTAACTTTACGGTTATGCTGCGCGCAAAAGAATACTTTAATCGCTTTTGGGTTAAATCTGCTTTTATAAAAGCCTTGCATAAACGCTATAAAAAAGAAGGTATTGTAATCCCCTTCCCTATTACGGCTATTAACACTACTCAAGAAGCCGCTAAATTTAATAGTGATAAAAAGGTGCAAGGCGACACTTAAAAAAAGCGCGAGTAACTCTCGCGCTAAATAAGTATTAAAACTTGTAGGTTATTTGCCCAATAATTTCACGAGGGCTGCCAGGAAAGTGGCCGTTTCGTTCACTAAATCCACTAACCGCGTATTCTTTATCAAACAGGTTATTAATATTTACACTCAGTAATACGTCGTCAAAGCGACTCGTCCAGCTCATATCAAATACGGTAAATGGTTTTACTTTTTGACCACTTGTACTAAGTTGCTCACTTACGTAATTTGCACCAAAGGCAATTGATGAGTCAATTGAATCCAGTGCGTAGCGAGTCCATAAACCTGCCTGGTGGCGTGGTGCATTAGCAAAGCGCGAACCATCTCCAAATGTATTTGAAAGCGTATCACCCGTTACGCCGTCTACCACTTGCGTATCGTTGTAAGCGTAGTTAGCCGTTACGGTCCAGTGCGCTGATAAATCGCCTACTAAGGTTGTTTCAAAGCCTCGGCTTTCTACTTCACCTATATTTAAAAGTGCAGCAATTCCATCTCCCGCTCCCGTATCGTCAGGGTTGCTCATTACCACGTTTTCTTTATTAATTTGGTAAATTGCAAAGGTGCTCATTATTTTGCCGTCGAGCCATTGGTTTTTCATACCCAGCTCGGTTTGCTTACCGGTTTCTGGTTCTAAATTACCTTCGCCTTCTACATCTTCTTGGTCGGCTGACGATGTAGGGTTAAAGCTCTCTGAGTAATTAATATATACCGATGTGTTTTCTATTGGCTGATAAGTAACAGCAACGCGCGGCGTTATGTCGTTATCTGAGTAACTAAAACCAGTTTCTTGATTAAACTCTTTAAAATGGTCATAGCGCAAACCTGCAATTATTGTCCACTGCTCGCCTATGCTAATTACGTCTTGCGCGTATACACCAAATCGGTCGGTATCAACGCCATCGCGGTTTAAATCGGTGAGGTTATAAGTGCTTGGGTCGGTTTCACCGTAGTTTAAATTAAAAATATTTAAATTAGCGACGCCATCGGCCTCATATCGGGCACGTAAGTAGTCATATTCGGTATCAACGGTGTGGTAATCACCACCAAATAAAAACTGATGGGTTAATTGTCCTTGTCCAAAGTTATAAACAAAGTCGGTGGTTACACTTGCCTCTTTATTGGCACGAAATTGCTTACGGTATTCACGCTTAATCGTTTCATCGTCAATATTGGCAACGCCATCACCGTTTACATCTACCCAGCTTTGCGACTCATGGTAGGCTTGGTCTCGCTCGTTATCCATGTAACGAAACGTAGTACTTAACGAAAAATCATCATTAAAATAATGGCTAAGTTCTGCTTGAAGCACCAACGCTTCCATATCTTGATAATCAACCGCTTCATTAGCGTTATAACTTGGGTCAACTAAAAAGTTGCCGTTGTCATCTACCGGTACGCCCCGTAAGCGGTTACCGCCTAGGTCTTGTTTAATGTAGTCAACACTTGTGGTTAGGGTTGTTGAATCACTTAAATCAAATAACAATCCGCCTGTCAGCTCGGTGTTTTTTGAGTCTGCATTGTTACGAAAGCTATCTTGCTCTTCATAATAACCACCCAATCTATAAGCCATTGTATCGCTTAAACCACCGGTCATATCGAGTGATGCACCTCGGGTATTGTAGTTACCCAAAGTAAGCTTTAATTCGCGTTTTTGTGTGTAGCTTGGCTTTTTAGTTACGTAATTAATCATCCCACCAGGTTCGCCACCGCCATACAAAGCAGAGGCTGGCCCTTTTAATACTTCAACACGTTCTACATTAAATAACTGCGGTACACCAAAGCCCGAATATGGGTCGCCACGCACACCATCGTAAAATACATTTGCGTCATCTCTAAAACCACGAAAAGTTACGCCTGAGTAGCTATATTCGCTCACTCCCGCAATAGATCGGTACAAATCGGTAATGTCACGCGCTGCTTGGTCAATAATAAGTTGCTCGGTTAATACCTGCGCAGATTGCGGAAGCTTAATAAGATCTAAATTAGTTTTAGTCCCAATTTTACTTTCGGTTTCTAGGTAAAATTGCTGGGCACGGCCAGTTACTTCAATAGTTTCAATGTCGTCGTTTTGTTGTGAAAAAGCTATATTAGAAAAAACAGATAAAGACGCAGCAATACTTAATGCCAAATAATTAGGGTTAAACATGATAATTCCTGGGAGAAGTGTAGATAGCCAACAACCTAAATGATAACTTTTATCATTTTCATAATCAACACAAGGGCGGGTTTAATACATCTAAATATTAGAACTAATATTACTTAAAACAGAGCGCTAGCCCTTTTATTGCAATTAAAATAAAACCCCTACGGCACTAAATGCGGTAGGGGTTATTAAGTAGTTCTTAAATTAGTTTTAGCGTGTAATTTACCCAGCAATATTGCTAATTTGAATTACTGGAGACACGTTAGTAAAGTTAACTAAATCAGCGGCTATTGCCTCTTGATGAGGTGCAAAGGCTTGCTGAAAAGATTCTACCGATTCAAACACTAAATGCCCCATAGCAATATAAGTTGGCGCTTCGCCCGGTGCGCCACCTGCTAAACCTGCATCTGCACTACTTGATATAAGCGCTTTACCAACTAACTCTGCAACTAGGGGTAAATGTGTTTTACAGTAGTAGTCCATATCGAAAGTAGCACTTTCATTATTTGGGTATAATACGCTTACTTTAATCATTACATTCTCTCTTTTATTTACTAAAAAATTTAAAGCTGTGCTAATAAACAGCTTTACAAACTAGTGTTCAAAGCGTCTTTTGAAATAGTATGTATCATACATAAGTAAAAAAACGCATAAGTGAGCAGTCGCTCAATTATGCGTTATTCATACTCATAGCGCCAGTAATTTGATTGCAGTGCTTATTTTAATTAAGGTGATACTTCGCTAATTTACTTAAGTGCGGGTCGTTTTTTAAAAGGTTTGGGCGGTAAAGACTCTACAAAGTTAACGCACGTATTTACCCAATATGCTAAATCAGAATCAGACTCAAAACCTTCAGGCAAAATATAAACCAAGCCCTTAACTGGCTTTCCGGTAAAGTCCATTTCAGTTACATGGGGTTTAGCTAAACAATCGCTGTAGTTTTCAGGCCCTACTCGCACCATCAGCTTGTTGCCTATTATTACGCAGCACATATACTCAGAAATTATAAAACATAAACCACCAAACATTTTCTTTACTACTAAATCGTGGCGCGCATTAAACAACTCATAAAGTCGCTCTTCTAACCCTCTGTCAAACGCCATTTAAGCATCTCTATTTTTTAATAAACACATTACACACTTAATAACGGTAATAGCACTTAAACCTAAGTAAATAAAATAATAAAAGGTGGCTGGGAAAGGTATGCAAAGAGTAGGTATAAAATTATTTTGGGCTTAAAGTTTTTATTAAACTGCACTAATCAAAGCTGATTGAGCTGACACTAGTGCGGTTTAAAAGTAAGTATAAAACTAACTTATTCAATTTTAATAAACCAAAATGCTTATGCTGACAGTTGCACTTGAGCATCTGCTGCAGATACTTTTTTCATGCTGCCTTGTTGTTCAAGACGAATATGCCAACTAAACGCTTCTTCAAGTAAATGAGGGGTATGCCCGCCACGCTCACAAGCACGATTGTAGTAATCTAACATATCGTCACGATAATCTGGGTGCACGCAGTGCTTAATAACTTGTATCGCTCGCTCACGCGGCGCTAAACCGCGTAAATCAGCTAATCCTTGCTCGGTTACTAAAATATCAACATCGTGCTCGTTATGATCAACATGACTCGCCATAGGCACTACGCTTGAAATAGCGCCATTTTTAGCAATCGATTTAGTCACAAATATTGCTAAATGAGCATTACGAGCAAAATCACCAGAGCCACCAATACCATTCATCATCCGTGTGCCACAAACATGTGTTGAATTTACGTTGCCATACATATCAAACTCAAGCGCGGTGTTTATTGCAATAATCCCTAAACGGCGCACTATTTCAGGATGGTTAGAAATTTCTTGAGGGCGTAACACTAGCTTGTCTTTGTATTGTTCTAAGTTATTAAATACTTGCGCATTACAACGCTCAGACAACACAATTGAGCTGCCCGATGCAAAACTAAGCTTACCTGCGTCAATTAGGTCAAACGTCGAATCTTGTAGTACTTCAGAGTACATTGTTAGGTCTTTAAAGTCAGAGTCGAGTAGTCCCATCATTACAGCATTAGCAATGTTACCAATGCCTGCTTGCAGCGGACCTAAATTAGCTGGCAATTTATTTTGAGCCACTTCGTCTTTAAAAAAGTTAACTAAATGGCGCGCAATAGCGGCGGTGTCTTCATCAGGGTCGGTAACGGTAGAAAACGAGTCGCTTTGGTTAGTAAAAACAATACCAACAATTTTTGCAGGATCGATAGGAATTGCAGTACTACCAATTCGGTCATCCACTTTAACTAACGGCATTGGTTGGCGAGTAGGACGATAAGATGGAATGTATATGTCATGCAAACCTTCAAGATTCGGGTTATGCAGCATATTAATTTCAACGATTACTTCTTTGGCAAAAATAGCAAAACTCGCTGAATTACCAACCGATGTAGTCGGCACAATATGCCCTTCTTCGGTAATGGCAACGGCTTCAATAACAGCCACATCAGGCATGGTTAATTGATGATTTCGTAGATGCTCAACCGTTTCAGATAAATGCTGATCAATAAACATAACTTCGCCGTTATTAATCGCTTTACGTAAAGTACTGTCTACTTGAAAAGGCATACGACGCGCTAAAATGCCCGCCTCTGTTAATAGCTTGTCTAGATCATTACCTAATGACGCACCCGTCATTAAGTTTATTTTGATTGGATTTTTTTTGACTTGCTCAATTAATGCTCTGGGTACTGCTTTAGCTTCTCCGGCACGAGTGAAACCACTCATCCCTACAGTCATTCCATCTTTAATAAATTGGCTTGCTTGTTCTGCCGGCATCACCTTGTCATGCAGGTTACTATTGCGAATACGTTCCAAGTGCATACTGAGCTCCTCTCTAAATTTGACATTATTCTAATCCTAACTTCGTACTACACAATCTAGACTTAAGTCGTATTTACGAATCGAGGATGAGCAACATGTTTAAAAGGGAGGTTAATTTACTTTTAATTAATACTATCATGTAGTTATTAGTAATATTTTTAACAAAAATGACATAACAATCTATAAAGTAATTTATAAAGTAATCTATAAATAAATAGTATTATTTAATTAGAAGAATTATTTTTGAGGAATTAAGTTTATTAGTTCAAACACCCAAATGAGGAATTTGGGTGGCAGTCTTACCAGCCACATCTCGGCACACACGTCACAAACTGTGGCTGCTCCCTTCCGGGCCTGACCAGGTTCGCCTGCTAGTGTTGCGAGAGGACCAATAAGACTACCATTGAGGGCCTTGGTTGGCGCGGGAGGGATTATCTCTACTTTTGCTCTGTTATTCAAGGGATAATCTAAAAAGAAAGTGCGATTGCATACTTCATATACAATCGCGGCGTATTTAGCTATTTTAGTGCGTATTAATTGTTCTCTAACTGCGCTTTTATATTACGTAATGCTGCTTTTACTTTTTTCATGTTTTCTGGACCCATACGTAAAAGCTGTTTTTGTGCATCTGGTAATTGCTCCCACTCCGAAAACGCATACTGATACGTTACTGAATCACGAAGTAACGGCAAGTCACCTTCAGGCTCTGGCGTATCAAGTAATAAATCGATTGCATCTGTTAGCGTTTGATTAAACTCGTCATCGCCGTAACCAATTTCACTGTATGCATTATTAATAAGTGGCTTGTACTCTTCGTACATGCGAACGGCTTGCGCTGCACTCATACTGGTAAATATTTTAACATACGGTGTATAACGCTCGTAGCTGTTAGGGTTAATCGTTAGGATATCACCTTCATTCACGCTAAATTTTTCTTCTGGCTGTACAACAGGCATGTGTTTTTTAGCTATTTTTCCTTTTGCTAAGTTATCTACATATACCACACCACGACGAATAACATCGTCGGTCACCATTAAGCTCATTACTGAGTCGCTTAGGTACTCGTCCATTTTAGCAACAACAACTGCATCACTTTCGTTAAGCGTTGGTAGTGGCTCTACTTCTGGCTCTGGCTCACTTGGACTTTGTGCTGGTACTTCAAGCTCTGCTGGCTTTTCTGGATTTACAGACGGCGCATCTACCACGGGGTCGTTCTCGGGTTTAAGCTCCATCATAGGTTGTTCTTTAACTGTGGGCTCTACCTCAGTGCGTGTTGCTTGCTCGTCACTGGGTGTTAGCAATACGAAAGCGGCCGCACATGCTACGACTATTAAAATAATAACGGCGAAAAGAATATTGTTATTAGGTGGACGTTTTTGAACATCTGATGCTTCTGGTTTATCTGACATACGAACTCCATAAAAATTAAAATGCGATATCACTTAGAGTACGCTAAGTGGATTAAATTCATTCTTACACAAATACTATTACATTTTATAATATGGCAATTATAGCAAAGTAAGTTACGTACTAAATTGGGTGATTAAACAATGTAATAAGTATTAGGGCAGTTATCCTTTGATTCTTCTAGCTTAAAGACTTACAGTTAATAAATAAAGTAAAGACGTAGAACAGTTTAACCACCAATATGAAAATCAAGCAAGTTGATCCACAAAAACCTAAAATTGCCTTATTACTCACAGGTGGTGGCGCACGTGCTGCTTATCAAGTGGGTGTCCTTAAAGCGCTAGCTCATAGTATGCCTCGTACCGCTCCATTGCCATTTAGAGTAATAAATGGCACCTCTGCTGGGGCTATTAACTCAGCTGCGTTAGCATGTTACGCCTCCTGTGCGCATTTGGCTGTACGAAAGCTTGAATCAGTTTGGAAAAACTTTTCAACCTCTATGGTCTATAAAAGTGATTTTTTAAGCGTATTTGGTCATATTGCGCGTAATATTTTAACGAGCTTTCAGTCAGAACATATTAACCATCCACCAGCGAGCTTGCTAAACAACCGCCCTCTGCGTGGTTTATTAAACGAAATTTTAGATTTACACCGCATTGAGCGCAATTTACATCGTAATTATTTAGATGCGCTGTCTATTACGGCCTCAAGTTATACAACGGGCGACTCTGTTGCATTTTTTCAATCTAATACGCAAACATCATGGCAGCGTGCTAAACGCGAAGGCCGTGCAACTCGTATTAATGTTGAGCACTTAATGGCATCGAGTGCCATCCCTATGGTGTTTCCAAGTGTAAATATTTATAACCATTACTTTGGGGATGGCTCTATACATCAACTTTCTCCGCTGAGTCCGTCGATTCATTTAGGCGCTGAAAAAATATTTATTATTGGGGTCGACCAACCCAAAGAATTACACCCACCGGGTTACTCGCCACATTATCCGGGTCTATCTGCTGTTGCAGGGCATTTACTCGACAGTGTATTTACCGACACTATGCAATCGGATTTAGAGCGTTTGGCTCGTGTTAACCGAACATTAGGGCTATTACCCGCTCGCGACAAACATCAAGAACTTAAACAAATAGATACCTTTGTCATTAACCCTTCGCAAAACTTTAATGCCATTGCAGCTCAGTATTACGACGATATGCCATGGGCCATTAAAGTATTGCTACGTACCATAGGTGTAAAAAAGCATTCGCAATCGAGTTTAACCAGTTACCTATTGTTTGAAAAACGCTACACCCAGCATTTAATGCAAATTGGCTATGAAGACGGTATGGCGCAGCTGCCTAAGATGCGTGAATTTTTAGAGTTAGATTAATCTTTTAGAGCTAGATTAATCTAGGTCATTATTCGATTCCGTCGAGCAGGTAGTGCTCTACCCGCTCAACACGCCTTGGTTTACCTTGTAATACTAAAACGTCATTAGCCAATAATGTTGTTTGCGCTGATGGCGTATCTATTTCGGCTCCTTCTCTGCGCAGTGCTTTTACGAGTACTCGCCGCTTTTCTAAATTAAGATCTTCAATTGTTTTACCCACGGCATAAGCTTGCTGAGGTAGCGCTACAACATGTAAGTATTCTAATCGTTCACTTGAGGCATCTTCGCTATCTTTAAAATACCCTGCGTAAAAGCTTTGCATTAACGGATAACGATTACGACGTTCTTTACTTACTCTACGCACAATACGCGTCATCGGTACGCCCGACATAGACAACACATGCGACACGAGCATTAAGCTCGCCTCTAACGACTCTGGCACTACTTCGGTTACGCCTAGCCCTTTTAAATAATCTAACTGGCTATCGTCACGAGTACGAATAAGTATTTTAACGTTGGGCGCTATTTGTTTTATGGCATCAATAACAACTTGTGCGTGATCAAGCTCTGTAAAAGTAATAATAACCAAGCGAGCTCGCTCTACTCCTGCGCACTTTAAAATATCTTTTTGTTTAACATAGCCAAATATAACAGGCTCACCTGCCGCTTTGCCTTCTTGTACTAAAATTGGGTTACTTTCAATGGCAACGTAGTCTATTGCTTCGGGCTTTAAAAAACGCGCTATAGTTTGCCCAACACGCGAAAAACCACAAATAACAACATGGTCACTATAAAGTGTACTACTTTGTGGCTCACTCTCCAGCGCTAAACTAGGGCGATCGAGTATACCCAAACGCTTTAAAATAAATGGCGTTTTATCAATCAAAAATGGTGTAAATGCCATTGATAACACACCAAGGGCAATTAAAAATGAAGCTTGCTCTGAGTTTAATAACTGATGCTGGCCAGCAAGTGCGATAAGTACAAAACCAAACTCCCCCATTTGCCACAGCATAATGCCACAGGCGAGTGAGTCTTGGTTTCGCTCATGCATTAGCCGCGCACTAAGTGCTACTACTGTAATTTTTAATACGAGTAACCCAAGCAATGCGCCAATAATTATTACTATATGCGCCAGTACAAATAAAATATCCAACTGCATACCCACAGTTACAAAAAACAGCCCCATTAAAATATCGCGAAATGGACGTATATCGGCCTCTAACTGATGCCTGTAATGGCTCTCACCTAACATCATTCCCGCTAAAAAAGCGCCCAATGCCATAGACAAGCCAAACATATACGTTAAAAAGCCCGCAAATAAGGCGACTAATATAGTGGTAAGCACAAACAACTCATCGGTTCGTACTTGCGCTATTTCTTTAAACACAATGGGCAATACCCATTTACCAATTGCCCAAAGAAGCACGCATACAAATGCGCCCTTACTTAGGGCAAACGCTAAAGCCCAGCCAATACTTTGAGAGTCGCTTGATGCAAATAAAGGAAGTATTATTAATAGAGGAACAACAGCAATATCTTGAAAAAGCAGTACACCAACGGCCAATTGCCCACGGCGCTGATTAAGCTCACCCGTTTCTTTTAATAGCTTAACCACTACAGCCGTAGAAGAAAGCGCCATAATTGTACCAATGGTAAAACTGGTGAGTAGGGAAAAGTCTAAACAATATAAAATAATAATGAAGAGTAAGCTGGTTATACCTACTTGTAACGAGCCCAGCCCAAATACTAGGCTTCGCATTGCCATTAGCCGCGAAATAGAAAATTCTAATCCCAAACTAAATAACAAAAACACAATACCAAGCTCTGCTACAAACTCTATTTCATGAGATTGCGCTAACCAACCAATACCATGACTACCGGCTAAAACCCCCGTTGCTAGGTACGCCAAAATAGGCGGCAAGCCAATGCGTTTAAAAAACCACACAAAAAGAACTGCTGCCACTAGCAAGCCAAAAATTTGAACGTTAATACTCTGCAAATTCGGCCTCACGCGTCAATTAAACCAAGGGACTTACTTTAAATATAGCAACCTTCTGTTTTTCAGCCAGTTTTAAAATATGGCACAAAAATCGCTTAGTAATTGCAAAGTAACACCCTCGGGGGAGAATTTAATGGAAAACGTCCATATTTTGACGCAGCGTGTGTCTGGTCGCGGTGATTTTTTGCCGTTTTCAGCTGAACATTCGCCAACAAATGAAATAACAGAAACACATAAACTCGTCACAGAGCTACAAACTAGCTTAGTGATTGAGGATGTTTTAGCTATATACGCAAAATTTAC
>NZ_BADV01000056.1:0-47042 GCF_000238895.1 Pseudoalteromonas sp. BSi20429
AATGGTGGCTAAGACGGGATTTGAACCTGTGACCCCATCATTATGAGTGATGTGCTCTAACCAGCTGAGCTACTTAGCCATCTTTTTTTGTTAGCACTTCATCGCTGAGTGCGGGGCGTATTATGCTGATATGACCCAAATTCGTCAACACCTTTTTTGCAAAAAAACACTTAACTGTGTTTGTTTGCAGGAAAATTAAGCTAACAGGCTAAAATTTAATAAAAATGCTGTTTTTTTAGCTGCCTTTAAGGCGCGGAATCTTAATTAACCCTGTACTTCTTTAATTAAGCGATATTACAAAGATAGACTAGTTGAGGCTAATTATTATTTTTATAATGCTTAAATACAAAAAAGGCTCGTAAAAACGAGCCTTTAAAAATTATTACCAAGTTAAATTGGTTTAATTTGTACTTATACGTTGAACAAGAAGTTCATTACATCGCCATCTTTAACAATGTACTCTTTACCTTCTTGACGCATCTTACCTGCTTCTTTTGCGCCACTCTCACCTTTAAAGGCAACAAAGTCGTCAAAAGCAATAGTTTGCGCACGGATAAAGCCACGCTCGAAGTCGGTATGAATTTTACCCGCTGCTTGTGGTGCTGTTGCACCTACAGGGATTGTCCATGCGCGTACTTCTTTTACGCCAGCTGTGAAATAAGTTTGTAATTGTAGTAATTCATAACCACCACGAATAACAAGGTTAAGACCTGGCTCTTCTAGACCAAGATCAGCCATAAACTCTAGCTTGTCTTCGTCATCTAGTTCTGAAAGCTCAGACTCGATAGCGGCACATACAGGAACAACAATTGCATCTTCAGCTGCGGCAATAGCGCGTACGCGGTCAAGGTATGGGTTATTTTCAAAACCATCTTCAGCAACGTTTGCAATATACATTGTTGGTTTAATCGTTAAGAAGTTAATAGAGCTGATTGCTGCTTTTTCTTCTTTAGTTAGTGCTAGACCACGTAAAGTTAAGCCTTCGTCAAGATGCACTTTTACTTTTTCAAGTACAGCATTTTGCTCTTTAGCGTCTTTATCGCCACCTTTTGCTTTTTTTGAATTACGGAAAAGGGCTTTTTCAGCGCTATCCATATCAGCAAGTACTAACTCAGTGTTGATTACGTCAATATCGTCAGCAGGGTCAATAGTGCCTGCTACGTGGATGATGTTTTCATCTTCAAAACAGCGAACTACGTGGCCAATTGCATCGGTTTCACGAATGTTAGCTAAAAACTGGTTACCAAGGCCTTCACCTTTAGATGCGCCTTTTACTAACCCTGCAATGTCTACAAATTCCATACTAGTGGTAAGAACTCGTTGAGGATTAACAATTTTAGCAAGTTCGTCTAGACGAGGATCTGGCACAGGTACCACACCTGTATTAGGCTCAATGGTACAAAAAGGAAAGTTAGCGGCTTCAATACCCGCTTTAGTTAGTGCATTGAAAAGCGTTGATTTACCAACGTTAGGCAAGCCAACGATGCCACATTTAAAACCCATAGTAAGATACCTTGTTTAGAATTCGTTTAAACGGTGTACTTGGACCCAAGTTACTAGGGTTTAAACGAATGTAGTCTGTTTTGTGCTTTTAACACACCATCTTTTGCAAGTATTTCCATGCAACGAACTGCTTCATCAACAGCAGCATCCATTTTTTCTTGGTCTGCTTTGGCCGCTTTTCCAAGCACCCAACCAGTAACCATTTCACGATGTCCCGGATGACCTACACCAATGCGCAAGCGCATGAAGTCTTTTTGATTTGCCATTTTTGCAATAATGTCTTTTAAACCATTATGACCGCCATGCCCGCCGCCTTTTTTTAACTTGGCAACGCCTGGGTCTAAATCCAATTCGTCATGGGCAACTAAAATGTCCTCGACAGGGATTTTGAAAAAATTAGCTAAACTACCGACCGCTTTACCACTTAAATTCATGTAAGTAGTGGGGATCAATAATTTGAATTCTTGGCCTTGAATGATCACTTTGCCTGTAAGGCCGTGATATTTAGGATCGTATTTTAGGGTGCAGTTGTAGCGTGCAGCGATTTGCTCGATGAACCAAGCACCTGCATTGTGGCGTGTGTTTGCGTATTCGGGGCCTGGATTAGCCAGGCCCACAAGCATTTGAATAGAATTCAAGGTTGCGAGACCTTAAAAATTATTCTGCTGCTGCAGCGTCGTCTTCAACTGGAGCTGCTTTGTTTGCTTTGATAGTCAGGATAGACTGATCATAGCCTTCGCCTTTACCTAAATCTACAGAGCTAACGCCTTTAGGGAAAGTAAGGTCAGAAATATGAACAGAATCGCCAACAACAAACTTAGAAACATCTACTTCAATGAATTCTGGAAGTGCTTTTGGAAGACACGTAATTTCAACTTCAGTTAACTGGTGAACAACAGTTGCGCCAGCTTTAGTTACAATATCTTCACCGATGAAGTGAAGAGGAACTTTAGTTTGAAATTTATGAGTAGCATCTACACGTTGGAAATCAAGGTGAGTAAGCTTAGGCTTGAATGGGTGACGTTGGATATCTTTTAAGATTACTTCAACAGCTTCGCCATCTACGTTAAGCGTAAGGATATGCGTGTAAAAACCTTCGTCTTCTTGTGCTTTGATCATATCTTTATGAGCAAAAGTAAGAGATAAAGCTTCTTTGTCAGCTCCGTAAAGGATTGCAGGAACTTTGTCTTCGCGACGTAGGCGGCGGCTCGCACCAGTACCAGTTTCTACGCGAAGTTCAGCGTTATATGTATAAGTTTTGTTAGACATGATGTCTCCAGTTATTAAAATGTGTAGGGCCTTTGCGACCAAGGTCCCTAGCCAAAAGGCGCGCTATCATACCACCACGCCCAGACAAAATAAACATCGCTTACAAAAAAAGCGCCAAAAGGCGCTTTTATACTCAGGAATGTTTAATTTTAGTGTTCAAACATCGCTGAGATAGATTCTTCGTTACTAATACGACGAATAGTCTCTGCTAACATGTCAGCAAGCGTAAGTACCTTAATTTTATCAAGGGCTTTAAGCTCGTCAGATAGCGGAATTGAGTCAGTTACAATTACTTCGTCAATCATCGAGTCACGTAAGTTTTCTGCTGCTTTACCTGAAAGAATAGGATGCGTTGCGTATGCAAATACGCGCTTAGCGCCATGTTCTTTAAGTGCTTCTGCGGCTTTACATAACGTACCACCGGTATCAATCATATCATCTACGATAATACAATCACGACCTTCAACGTCACCAATAATGTGCATTACTTGAGAAACGTTTGCTTGAGGGCGACGTTTATCAATGATTGCTAAATCGGTATCGTTTAGTAGTTTTGCAATTGCACGTGCGCGTACAACACCACCAATATCTGGAGATACAACAACGACGTCTTCAAAGTCGCGTTCTTTCATATCTTCAAGTAATACAGGGCTGCCAAATACGTTGTCTACTGGTACATCAAAGAAGCCTTGGATTTGTTCAGCGTGTAAATCAACCGTAAGAACACGGTCAACACCCACACTTGATAAGAAATCGGCAACAACTTTAGCGGTAATTGGAACACGGGCAGAACGTACACGACGGTCTTGGCGCGCATAACCAAAATAAGGAATGACGGCAGTAATACGACCTGCGGATGCACGACGTAGAGCATCAACCATAACGATAAGTTCCATTAGGTTATCGTTTGTAGGGGCACAGGTTGATTGCAAGATAAAAACGTCCGAGCCACGAACATTTTCATTTATTTGAACACTGATCTCACCGTCGCTAAAACGGCCAACAACAGCATCGCCTAATTCAATATATAAACGTTTTGCAACTTTTTGAGCTAACTCAGGTGTTGCGTTACCAGCGAAGAGCTTCATGTCAGGCACGGTAGGGTTCCTCAGGCACTGAATATTTGGACTAACGGGCAATGATAAATACCACTGCGAGTTAACTTATGATTACTTGTACGTTACTTCATTGATCGAATATGGCGGTTAACTCCGTATGAGCAGGTGAGACATTTGCGCTTGAAGCCACAAAACCCTGCCAAGTATGGGGGAGATTTCCAAGTACATCTTGTGCTTGAACTTGACTAGCAAATTCGACAAAACAACATGAACCTGTTCCGGTCATCTTCGACGGTGCGTATTTTAGCAACCACTGGAGGGTTTTTTCAACCTCGGGGCAAAGCTTTTTAACTAAAGGCTCACAATCGTTGGTTAAAGTATGGTGTTTCCAATCGCCTATTATTTTTGGTGTGTCGCGTTTTAAATCTGGATGTGTAAATATTTTTGCGGTACTTACATGTTGGTTTGGGTGTACAACGCAGTACCATTTTTGTTCAAGTTCTACCTGGTGTAATTTCTCACCAATACCATGCGCTATGGCGCTTTGCCCTTGTATGAACACCGGAACATCAGCCCCTAATTTAAGTCCTAATTGGGCTAGAATTTCTAAATTTAGTTCTAATTTCCATAATTTATTTAGGGCTAATAAAGTACTTGCGGCGTCGGATGAACCACCTCCAACACCTCCGCCCATCGGTAAGCGTTTAATTAAATTTATTTTTACACCCAAAGAGGTTTTACAGTGTGTTTGTAATAATAAAGCCGCTTTATAGATGAGATTATCATTTAGGGGTATGTCTTTAGTATCACCACCGACAGAAATACCACCGTCTGTTGTTAGCTCAAAATGCAACTCATCACCAAAATTTAAAAAAGTAAATAAGGTTTCTAGTTCATGATAGCCATCTTCTCGGCGAGCATTAATATGTAAAAATAAATTGAGTTTTGCCGGAGCAATAAGTGAAAAAGAGGTTTTGTTATTCATACTTGTTTAAACTGCCAATCGTAGAGTTGAATTTTTATTTTTATTTGTTGATGCTTTAACGTCAGTTTAGTTGGTAACCAGTAACCTGCGTTTTGTACGTAAGTGCCGTAATCTATTTGCCATTTTTTGCCTGCATTATCAAACCATAATACTTGCTTTGCACGGCCTAGTTCATCAACGACTAAACTTTGATCGTCAATGGTGCCCTTAAGCCAATTATCGGCATTATCAACAGGGAGTGTAAAACCCGTTAAACGCTTTAAAAGCTCTGCAGCATTAGTATCAAAGTACTCATCACCGTCAAACTCTAATTCAGCACCATTTGCTGTTTGTTTAAGCGACAAAATACGCGTACCAATAAAAGTAGTCAGTATTAAATTATTGGAATTTGTTGTTTGCTGCCAATTTAAGTTTGCAGATTGACGTTCTTCTGGGCTTATAAACGCGAGTTTACCCTCGACCTGCCAAGTTTTTTGAGCAGCTAAACGTGGCTTCCAATCATCATAAAGTGTTGTTTTTGTATCAATTTGATGGGCACAGCCACCTAATAATAAAAAAAACATGAATAAAATCAAATATTGTCGAATCAAATGTTGTTCCTTACTTTCCATATTCCGCTGATTTTTGGTAAAATTACCGCCTTTGAAGTAGGGCTCAGCAATATTTGGCAAATATGACCATAATAGCACTAGGTATAAATCACAAAACCGCATCCGTAGAATTACGCGAAAAAGTGGCTTTTTCGCCTGAGCAAATTTCAGAGGCGTTGCAACAATTAAGTGGCCATGCCGACTTTAATGAAGCGGTTATTGTGTCTACCTGTAATCGAACCGAGATCTATTGTAGCCTCGCTCAGCAAAATTCCCAAACACTGTTAACTTGGCTTGCCAGTTTCCATGGTTTGGATGAACATGAACTGAGCAGCAATATATACTGCCATGAAGGTAATGACGCCATTAACCACTTAATGCGCGTAGCGTGTGGGTTGGATTCTCTTGTGTTAGGCGAGCCGCAAATTTTAGGGCAAATAAAGCAATCGTTTTTTAGTGCTAAAACCCACGATGCAATAGGGGTTACTTTTGATAGGTTGTTTCAAAAAACCTTTTCGGTAGCAAAACAAGTTCGCACTGAAACAAATATAGGCGCAAGTGCCGTGTCGGTTGCATTTGCGGCTGTTAATTTAGCGAAACATATTTATGGCAAGCTTGATCAAACCAATGTGTTATTGATTGGTGCTGGTGAAACCATTGAACTGGTTGCTAAACATTTATATCAAAATGAGCCTAAAAAAATTACGGTAGCTAATAGAACAATTGAACGTGCTCGCAGCCTTGCTGATGAAGTGTCGGCAGATGTTATCGCACTTGCACAGTTACCAGAACGTTTACATGAAGCCGATATAGTCATTAGTTCTACCGCCAGTACTTTACCTATTATTGGTAAAGGGGTGGTTGAGCAAGCGCTTAAGCAGCGCCGTCACAAGCCTATGCTATTTATAGATATTGCGGTTCCGCGCGACATAGAAAGCCAAGTAGGTGAGCTAGATGCTGCCTATTTATATTCCGTTGATGACTTACAAACCATTGTAAGCGAGAATATGGCAGCGCGTGAGCAAGCTGCACAGCAAGCGCAAATAATTATTACTGAACGCACCAAAGAATTTGCAATGTGGATGCGCTCACTCGATTCGGTAGATTTAATCCGCCATTATCGAAATGATGTACAAACAATTAAGTCAGAACTTGTAGAGCGTGCTGTTAGTCAGCTAAATACAGGTAAAGATGCAGAAAAAATTATATTAGAGCTCGCCAATAAATTAACCAATCGCTTAATGCACGCGCCTACCCGTGCAATACAAGACGCAGCGAAAAAAGGTGAAGTGGCGCAGCTAAACCAGTTGAAAAAAATGTTAGGTATTGATCAGGAATAACCGTTAAATGAAAGAGTCTGTTTATAATAAATTAGAAACCTTAGTAGAGCGTTACGAAGAAGTACAAGCGCTGCTAAGCGACCCGTCGGTCATTAGTGATCAAAATCGTTTTCGTGGGCTTTCAAAAGAATACTCTGAGCTTGAAGAGATTGTAAAAACGTTTTTAACTTACAAAGAAACGCAAGATGATTTAGCCAGTGCAGAAGAAATGCTTAAAGATTCTGACCCTGAAATGCGTGAAATGGCGCAAGAAGAATATAAAGAAGCTAAAGCACAAATTTTGGTAATTGAAGATCAAATTCAAGTATTAATGTTGCCAAAAGATCCGCGAGATAACAATAACGTGTTTGTTGAAGTACGCGCTGGAACAGGCGGTGATGAAGCGGCTATTTTTGCTGGCGACTTATTCCGTATGTACAGCCGCTATGCAGAAACTAAAAAATGGAAAGTAGAAGTTGTGAGCACCAATGAAGGTGAGCACGGTGGCTACAAAGAAGTTATTGCAAACATTAGTGGCGAAGGCGTTTACGGTCAATTAAAGTTTGAATCAGGTGTACACCGCGTACAACGTGTGCCAGAAACTGAGTCACAAGGGCGAGTGCATACCTCTGCATGTACTGTTGCGGTAATGGCGGAAGTACCAGAGGCCGAAGCGATACAAATTAATACCGCAGATTTAAAAGTTGATACATTTCGTGCATCAGGCGCAGGTGGTCAGCACGTTAATAAAACAGATTCTGCTATTCGACTTACACATATACCTACCGGTGTTGTTGTTGAGTGTCAGGATCAACGTTCACAGCATAAAAACCGTGCTAAAGCGATGTCAGTACTTGCAGCACGCTTGCAACAGGCTGAAGATGAAAAGCGCCATGCGGCAGAAGCATCTGAACGTCGTGACTTAGTAGGTAGTGGCGATCGTTCTGAACGTATCCGTACTTATAACTACCCACAAGGTCGTATTACCGATCACCGTATTAACTTAACACTTTATCGCTTGAATGAAGTGGTAGCGGGTGATTTAAGCTGCGTTATTGACCCATTAATGCAAGAACATCAAGCTGACTTATTAGCGGCTATGGGCGACGAGTAATCGTGAGCCAAACTCTTGAACAAGCTATTGCTGCAGGCGCTAATTTATTAGCACCTAGCAGCGAAAGTGCTAAATTAGACGCACAAGTTTTACTTCTACATATTCTTCAAAAACCTCACAGTTACCTTTTTACTTGGCCAGAGCATGCGCTTAATGCTGAACAACAACAGCAATTTAATACATTTTGCCAAAGACGTTTAAACGGTGAACCTGTTGCACATATTACGGGGCAACGTGAATTTTGGAGCTTATCGCTTGAAGTTAACGCAACAACTTTAATACCTCGACCAGATACCGAAACGTTAGTAGAACAAGCACTTGAAGTGGCTGTACCTGCTACAGCTAAAGTGCTTGATTTAGGCACGGGTACTGGTGCAATTGCGTTGGCATTGGGTAGTGAAATGCCTAATTGGCAAATTATTGCAGTAGATAGAGTAAGCGATGCAGTTGCACTGGCTACACGTAACCAGCAGCGATTGGCAATTAATAATGTACACGTTAAGCAAAGCAACTGGTTTAGCGAGTTACATGGTGAGAAATACAACCTAATTGTTACCAACCCGCCTTATATTGAAAGCAGTGATATACATTTAAATCAGGGCGATGTGCGCTTTGAGCCTTTGTCGGCATTAGTGGCTGATGATTGTGGAATGTCTGATATTAAACAAATAATTACACAATCACGTGACTATTTGTTATCTAGTGGCTATCTTTTAATAGAACACGGTTTTGAGCAAGGTGAAGCTGTTCGTCATTTTTTCAAAAAAATGGCATTTGTGAATATTAAAACAGTGAAAGACTTTGGTGATAATGACCGTGTAACGTTTGCACAGTGGCCCTAAAGAATAATAATTGCCTGCTAGTGCGTTAAATAATGCCATGAAGGAATTTCGACTATGATGGGTGATTTTTTATTTTCAGATGAGCCAGAAGAAGCAATCAATGAGATTGAACTCGGTACCTGGAAAGTATTAATCGTTGATGATGAACCTGAAGTTCATGCTGTTACAAAACTAGCGTTGAGTGATTTTGAGTTTCAAAATAAACGCTTAGAATTTATTAGTGCTTACTCAGGTGCTGAAGCAAAAGAGCTTGTGAAAGAGCATCCAGATGCAGCCATTGTACTACTTGATGTAGTAATGGAGACCGATGATGCCGGTTTGCAAGTTGCTAAGTTTATTCGTGAAGAAGCTAAAAATAATCATATTCGAATTATTTTAAGAACGGGTCAACCTGGTCAAGCACCTGAACGACAAGTAATTATTAATTATGATATTAACGATTACAAATCTAAAACAGAGCTAACGGCTCAAAAGTTATTTACTGTTATTATGTCGAGCCTGCGCTCGTATCGGGATATTATTTCGATTGAGCAGTCACGCGAGGGGCTTGAGAAAATAATTATAGCGTCCCGTGATATTTTTTCAGCGCATTCAATAGAGCACTTTATTGAAGGCGTTATGCAGCAGTTAACTTCTTTACTTGGTATTGCTGATCAAGCTATGTATGCAACTACTTTAGTTGCGCAAAATCCTGAAGCACAAAATAATAAAAAATTAATTGTTTGCTCGGGTACCGGTGACTTTGAAAAAAGTGAAGGTAAAGAGCTCGATGAGGTATTACAAGCTGAACAGTTAAGTGCATGTCATCAGGCGCTTAATGAAAAAAGCATTATTTATAAAGATAACTACTTATTTGCGTATTGTAGCAGTGAGTACAATCATAATTCGATGCTATTTATATCAGGTATTCCAAAGGATTTAACGGATACTCAGCGCCATTTAATTAAGATTTTTTCTCAAAATGTGCAACTTGCGTTTGAAAATGTACAACTTCAGTCTGAAATAGAAGCAACGCAACAAGAGCTTGTTTACAGGTTAAGTGAAGCGGTAGAGCAACGCTCAACAGAAACGGGTAATCATGTTAAGCGTGTAGCACATATTTGTCATATATTGGCACAAGGGTATGGCTTATCTAAGCATGATGCTGATTTAGTAAGGTTGGCGTCGCCTCTTCATGATGTAGGCAAAGTGGGCATTCCTGATGCGGTATTAAATAAACCAGCAAAGTTAGACGCCCAAGAATGGGAAGTGATGAAAACCCATACTGATAAAGGCTATACTATTTTAAAAGACTCGCCGCATGAGATTGTTAGTGCAGGCGCAATTATTGCAAAAGAGCATCATGAAAAATGGGATGGCTCTGGTTACCCACAAGGTTTAAGCGGAAACGCAATTAATGTATTTGGTCGTATAGTTGCACTTGCTGATGTATACGATGCACTTCGCCATAAACGATGCTATAAAGAACCTTGGACACTGCAAAACGTAGTTGATGAAATTAACGCTCAAAAAGGCACACACTTTGAACCAAAATTGGTTGAAGTATTTAACGAGAAGCTTGATGAGTTAGAAGCGGTTCTTAACCGTTTTCCTGATTAAATTTTTATAAAACAGAAGTACAGGGGCATATGGATTATTTAGCAGTAAAGCATTCACACATGGCAATTGCGATGTTGAGTGTGATTTTATTTTATGTTCGCGCATTTTCGCGAATGGGCAGTGGTAAATTAGCAAAAAATAAAGCGGTAATGATTGGTAGTCATAGTATAGATACTTTGTTATTAGTGTCTGCACTTACGCTTATATTTATGGCCAAAATTAACCCGTTTGAACAATATTGGCTATTAGAAAAAATAGTTTTAGTGGTTATATATATTGGTATTGGGGCTAAAAGCGCCAGACAAACTAAAATGACGGCTAAAGTTGCTTACGTTTTAGTTAACACTGCTGTTATTTTAGCGATAGGTTATTTAGCGACGTCTAAATCAGCTTTTTTGCTTTAAGTAATACCTGACTATTTGAGCTTTATAGCTGTTTTATAAAGCTCAAATACGACTCCCTCTCAGAAAATATTCAAAAACATCTCTATATTGGTATATAGCTTTAAAGTTAGGTAAACTACGCCTTCGTTTTCTAAAATGTTGCAGTATTAATGACTACCCTCGGGTTTGACGAACACGATGAATCTTATCTTGATGATGCTTACGATGAATTTACACCTCCAGCGATTTACCGCTGTATTAAAGCAGAGTCAAAATGGGACCCTCAGATAGATTTAACACCATGTTATGAAACTTTAACTGACTTTGAACAGCAAATTTCAGCGCTGTGTTTAAAAGTGAGTGATGAGCACGATCGCTTCGAAAAATTATTAGATATGTTTTACAGCGATTGGCTATTTAGTGCCTCAGGCTTAAAAGTGCCAGAATACAAATTAAATACATTAAGCTATACGCTTTCTATGCGTAGTGGCTCACCAACAACGCTTGCAATTATACTTTGTCACTTTTTACAACAAGCTAACTTTGATGCAAATCTTAGTCTTACGCTGGGTGATGTTGGTGTTCATGTGGCGATAAGTGATGAAGAGGGCTACATAATTGAGCCAAGCAGCGGGCAACAAAGCTGGTATATCATCCCTGAAAACGCAGATGAAGATGATGGGCAAGAACAAGAGCCTTTAGAGTTAATTTTTGATGACGAAGTATATAAGCTATTTTTAGCTCAGCAAAAATGGTCTTTCATTAGCGAAAACAAATTTGGTCATGCTTTGACCTGTGTAGAGATGCTAATGGAGCTAATAGGCGACGACCCGTATGAGAGACGCGACAGAGGTTACTTATTAAATCAGCTCGGTTGCCCTAAAATGGCACGTGATGATTTACAGTTTTTTGTCGATGAGTGTCCGGACGATCCTGCAATAGAGATTATTCAACACCAAATAGAAGAACTAGAAGATAATAATAAAACGCACCATTAAGAATAGGAATAATTATGGTTGAAACTCAAAGCGCATTAATTACAAATGATGCCGTTGTGCTTGGTTTGCTTGCTATTATTTTGGGGTTTATTTTTAAAACCTCAAACAGTGAGCGTCCAGCTTTAAAACGATTTTATAAATACGTACCTGCTTTACTACTGTGTTACTTTTTACCTTCGTTATTAAATACCTTTGGTATTGTAGATGGTAATAAATCCAATGTTTATTATGTGGCTTCGCGCTACTTACTGCCTGCTTGTTTAATACTGCTTACCATTAGTATTGATTTAAAAGCTATTATTAACTTAGGCCCTAAAGCGCTCATTATGTTTTTAGTGGGTACATTGGGCATTGTTATTGGTGGGCCATTAGCTATTTTAGTCGTGAGTGCATTTGACCCAAGTATTGTTGGTGGTCATGGGCCCGATGCAGTATGGCGCGGTATGACAACCGTTGCGGGTAGCTGGATTGGCGGTGGTGCTAACCAAGCATCAATGAAAGAGATGTTTGAAGTTGGTGGTGATATATTTTCTGTAATGATTACAGTAGATGTAATAGTCGCGAATATTTGGATGGCTGTTTTATTGTTAATGGCAGCAAACCATAAAAAGATTGATGCAGCTACGGGTGCTGATACAAGCGCAATTGAAGATTTAAAAAAACGTGTTGAAGCCTATCACGCTGAACATGCCCGTATTCCTACTCTTAACGATTATATGACGCTGCTTGCGATTGCATTTGGTATAACCGGTTTAGCGCATTTTTGTGCTGACTTTTTAGGTCCGTACTTTGGCACGACTTATGAGTGGGCAAAAGAATACAGCTTAAACAGTAAATTCTTTTGGCTAATCGTTATATCAACAACGATTGGCATAGGCTTATCGTTTACTAAAGTGAGACAAATAGAAGCGTTTGGCGCTTCAAAAGTAGCCTCTAGCTTTTTGTATATTTTAGTTGCATCGATTGGTTTGCATATGAATGTAACCGCTATTTTTAATAACCCAGGGTTATTTTTAGTTGGTGCAATTTGGATGTTAGTGCATGCAAGCATAATGTTAGTAGTAGCTAAACTAATTAAAGCACCGTTATTTTATATGGCTGTGGGCTCGCAGGCTAATGTGGGCGGCGCAGCGTCTGCACCTGTTGTAGCATCAGCATTTCACCCTTCGCTTGCGCCTGTTGGTGTCCTGTTAGCTGTACTGGGCTATGGTGTGGGTACTTATATGGCTTATATTTGTGGATTAATGATGCAAGCAGTTGCACCTTAAGGAATTTAAATGAAAGACCAAATTATTAAAATTAATGAAATTGAACTAGCAAACAACAAACCGTTTGTATTGTTTGGTGGTATTAATGTATTAGAATCTCGCGATTTAGCTATGCGTGTTGCAGAGCATTACGTAGAAGTTACGACGAAACTCAATATTCCTTATGTATTTAAAGCGTCATTTGATAAGGCTAACCGTTCTTCAATAAATTCGTACCGTGGTCCTGGTATGGAAGAAGGTTTAAAAATATTTGAAGAGATTAAAAAGACCTTCAACATACCGCTTATTACCGATGTACACGAACCGCATCAAGCAGCACCTGTTGCTGAAGTTGTTGATGTAATTCAGTTACCAGCTTTTTTAGCACGTCAAACTGATCTAGTTGTAGCAATGGCTAAAACAGGTGCAATTATTAATGTGAAAAAACCACAGTTTTTAGCTCCACACGAAATGCGCCATATCATTACTAAATTTAATGAAGCAGGTAATAATAATATCGCACTTTGTGAGCGTGGTTCTAGCTTTGGTTACAACAACCTAGTGGTTGATATGCTGGGTATGGATGACATGAAAGCAATGGCGCCTGTTATTTTTGATGCAACACATGCACTTCAGCGCCCTGGTGGCCGAGCTGACTCTGCTGATGGTCGTCGAGCACAAGCAGCAGAGCTTGCACGCAGCGGTATGGCGCTAGGTATTGCAGGTTTATTTATTGAGGCGCATCCAAACCCTAACGAAGCTAAATGTGATGGCCCATGTGCGCTAGCGCTTAGTAAGTTAGAAGGGTACTTAACGCAAATGAAAGCGGTTGATGATTTAATTAAAAGCTTTGCCCCACTTGATACAAGTGCAAGCGATTTATAATTAGGCATGATGTTTATTAAAAAGCGACTCAGGTCGCTTTTTTTATGCCTTTAATATACACAAACTTATATGATGTATATAATCTCACGCATAAGAAAAACTAATTCTAAGCTTGGTTATTATGTCAAGACGGGTACCTCCATTAAACGCATTAAAAGCCTTTGAAGCGGCTGCGCGTCATTTAAGTTTTACTAAGGCTGCAGAAGAGCTCTATGTAACGCAGGCGGCAGTAAGTCATCAAATAAAAACACTTGAAGAGCATTTAGGTTTAAAGTTGTTTTTACGTAAAAACCGCTCATTATTATTAACTGAAGAAGGCCAAGGCTACTTTTTAGATATAAAAGAGATTTTTACTCAGCTTATTGATGCAACTGAAAAGCTATTAGCCCGTGGTGCTAAGGGCTCATTAACAGTTAGTCTAACACCAAGTTTTGCTATTCAGTGGTTAGTGCCTCGTTTGAGTTTGTTTAATGAGTTACACCCAGAGATAGACGTGCGAATAAAAGCACAAGATCAAGATGAAAACTCACTGACTGATGACGTAGATATTGCTATTTACTATGGAAGAGGTCATTGGAATGGCGTACAAGCGTACAAACTTCATACCGAGTATTTAGTACCACTTTGTAGTCCTATGTTATTAAGCGGATTAAAGCCGCTTGATCAACCTAGTGATTTAGCGCATCACACCTTATTGCATGACACCACACGTAAAAACTGGAAAACGTGGATGAAAACTGCAGGCGTGCGTAACATTCAGGTAAATCAAGGTCCTATATTTAGTCACTCATCAATGGTGTTACAAGCTGCAGTACATGGGCAAGGCGTGGCAATTGGTAATAGTGTATTAGCTAAACCCGACATAGATGCAGGGCGTTTGGTTATTCCGTTTAATCACAGTCTAGAAAGTAAAAATGCATATTACTTAGTGCTTCGCGAATCGCAAACAGAGCTTGGTAAAATAGTTTCGTTTAAAGAGTGGATGCTGAGCTTAGTAGAGCATGAGCAAGAACATGAGTATTAATAATGATTGAATGGTTTAAAAGCACCGCACAACCTGCAATTGCACAGTTTATATTTGCGCATGGTGCAGGTGCCGGTAGCGATTCTGACTTTATGCAACATATGGCAAAATTAATAAGCGAGCAAGGTGTTGATGTTGGTTTATTTGATTTTGAATATATGCAAATTGCTAAACAAACTAATAAACGTAGGCCTCCTGAGCGAGCACCAAAGCTACTTACTTATTATGAGCAAGTGCTTGGGCAGGCGCAGCCAGATTTACCGTTATTTATAGGCGGTAAATCGATGGGCGGACGCATGGCATCAATGCTTGCGTGCAGCACAGAGCAAAGACTTTCGGGTGTTATTGTATTTGGTTATCCATTTCATCCGCCGGGTAAGCCAGAAAAGTTACGCACCGATCATTTTGCTGATATTGTTTGCCCCTTTTTAGTATTACAGGGCGAGCGAGATACATTTGGTACACGTGAAGAACTGCTTACTATGGAAATGCCAAAACAGCCTTTACTCACATGGCTGACTGATGGCGATCATTCATTAAAACCACGTAAAAAAAGTGGCGTAACTGAACTGCAAAATAGAGAAACAGCAGCGTTAAGTGCCGTTGAATTTATTAAGCAACAAGTAGAGATGTGTTAAGACTCGATTAGGGGATTAGATGATTAAATTATTTTTAATGGCCGGCAGTATTTTTTGTATGCTCTCGGTTATGTTAGGTGCATTTGCTGCCCATGGTTTAAAAAGCCGTTTATCGGAGTATTCATTAGGGGTTTTTAAAACAGCTGCTGAGTATCAAATGGTGCATGGCCTTGCACTTATTGCGGTGGCTATTTTAATTAAATGGGGCATAAACCTGAGTTGGGCTGGTGGCTTTTTTATAACGGGCACACTACTTTTTAGTGGCAGTTTATATTTACTCGCTCTAACAGATATGAAGTGGCTAGGGCCGATAACACCGCTTGGTGGATTGTGCTTTATTATTGGTTGGATTGTTATTTTAGTGCAAGTCGCACGATTTAAGTTTTAAAGAGTTTAAGGGTTAATATGTCTAGTGTTGTGATTTATTGTCGTAGTGGTTTTGAAAGCGATGCCGCTGCTGAAATAACGTTTCATGCTGCAGAGCAGGGTTTTGCAGGGTATGTAAAAGCAAAGCCAAATACAGGTTATGTTGTTTACGAATGTTTTGAAGCGCATCACAGCGACGAAATAATCAAAAAAGTCGATTTTAAAAATATGGTGTTCGCACGCCAATGGTTTGCCGGTACATTACTTGAAAACATGCCAGTAGAGGACCGTGTAAGTGCAGTAGTTGAAGCTGCTAAAGATTTTACATTGTGCTCAGAGCTGCGCGTAGAAACGCCAGATACAAATGAAGGCAAAGAGCTTTTAACGTTCTGTAAAAAAATATCAACGCCGCTTAAAAAAGCCCTCGAAAAACAAAATACAGTACTGCGTGAGCCAAAAGCAAACCGCCCAGTAATGCATGTCATGTTTTTAACAAACAATACGGCTTATGTTGGTTACTCGTATAGCTTTAATAATTCTCCATTTTTCATGGGTATTTTACGCCTTCGTATGCCAAGCGATGCACCGAGTCGTTCAACGTTAAAACTCGACGAAGCGTTTAATGTATTTATTCCTGAGCAACAACGTGAATCACGCGTGGCAGCAGGTATGCGCAGTGTTGATTTAGGTGCATGCCCGGGTGGTTGGACTTATCAGCTTGTACGTCGTGGTATGTTTGTAAGTGCGATTGATAACGGCCCAATGAATGACGATTTAATGCAAACGGGTCAAGTTAAACATTTTAGAGCAGATGGTTTTAAATATCGCCCAGAAAAAAGAAATATTACTTGGTTAGTGTGCGATATGGTGGAAAAACCAACCAAAGTGACTACGCTAATGATTGACTGGGCAGTAAATGCATACGCAAAAGAGTTTATATTTAACTTAAAACTACCTATGAAAAAACGCTTTGATAGTGTTTATGAATGTCTTTCGATGATAAGAAAAGAGCTTGAGAAACATAGCATTAATTACGAGTTACAAGCTAAACATCTCTATCATGATCGTGAGGAAATAACCGTTCATTTAAACGTTACTAAGGTGCCACAAAATTTGTATAGTTAATATGTAGAGGCTAAAAGTGGTAAAAAACAATATTAATAAATGGCTAAGTTTACTTTTTTTATCACTTTTAATCACAGGTTGTGGCGGCGGCGGAGATGGTAGTGATTCAACTACGCCCTCTGGTAACGCTGCGCCCAGTGTTACGCTCTCTGTTAGTAGTAACGTTATTGTCTCTAACCAATCGTTTACTATTACTGCGCTTGCAAGTGATAGTGACGGGCAAATAGCCAATTATCAATGGCAACAACTTAGTGGTCCTGAATTTACATTTATTGTTAATGGCAATACGCTTACAGCCACTGCACCGAGTGTAACCACTGACACGACCTTTAGTTTTTCAGTTACTGTTACTGATAATTCAGGTGCTACTGCACAACAAGTATTTTCAGGCACTATCACTTCTCAAAATAATGCACCTACAGTTAATATTACAGGCCCAAGTAGTGCACTTGCTAACACACAAGTAAGCTTAGTTGCTAACGCTCAAGATACAGATGGAACCATAAGCACTATTAGTTGGATTCAGTCAGCGGGAGATAATGTTGATTTTAGCCAATCAGATGGTGTACTTAGTTTTACTGCCCCCAATGTATCTGAAAATACAACGCTAGGCTTTAGCGTAACCGTAACAGATAATGCCGGTAAAAGCGCTCAAGCGAGTAAAACGGTTTTAATTAATCAAGTAAATAGCGCGCCAACAGTCATTGTTACAGGCCCAGATGAAGCTGAAAAAGATGACAGTGTAACCCTAGTTGCAGATGCACAAGACAGCGATGGTAGTATTAATAGCATAACCTGGCAGCAAACAAGTGGCCCTGTAGTTGAACTTACCCAAACAGAAACAAGTATTAGCTTTAATGCGCCCACTGTTGCGCAAAATACCAATGTAACGTTTGTAGTAACTGTTACCGATGACGATAACGCTACAAATAACGCCCAGAAAATAGTTGTAATATTAGCCCCAAATAACCCACCGACTGCCGATGATGTAAATATAAATGTGCAATATAACCAAGCCACAGAATTTAGCTTAGTGGTTAGCGACGCGGATAACGATAGCGTACAGATTGACTTTGGTGATGATTTAAATGGAGCGCAAATCAGTGTTATTGATGCCCAAGCCTTACGTTTTAGTTACACACCTCCTGCAAACAGTATCACTCCACAAAGCTATACGTTAACGGCGACTGATACAAAAGACACAACTGAATTTGTACTGAGTGTTACCGTTGTTGATTCAACGCCCGCTACAATTAGTAATGTAACGCCCCAAAATAGTAATGAACCAGTATTTGTAGATAGCCCTGTTAGCATTACATTTTCAGATATTATGCTCGTGAGTACTTTAGCCGTTAACTCTAGCAGTGGTACTTGTACTGGAAGCGTACAAGTGTCAGCAGATAATTTTACTACTTGCTTGGCCTTAACTATTGAAAGTTTGTCGGGTACTACCAGCGACACAAGTACTTATTTTCATACTGTAAATTTAAGCGCAAGCTTTGATGAAGACACTCAATATATTGTTCGTGTTACAGCTGATTTAGCTAATTTTGATAGCACAACTATTTTGGCGCAAACTGCCACCTCGTTTACAACTTCTAGCCAAGATATAAAAATAACAGAGCTTTCATCTGTGCAATTTAGTAATGACTTACCTTGGATTGAACTTTATAACGGCACCGGTGCGACAGTAAATTTACAAGACTACTCTCTTAAAGCTCGCAGTATTAATATGTCTGATAGTACGTTGAGTGATGAGCAAATATTTACGCTGCCTAATAAAGAGCTTTTAAATGGCGCCTATATTATTTTACAAAGCCGCTTTGGCGATGACTTTTTAGCAAGTGCGTCATTAAATAACACTAAGCTTGTGCTTGTTGGTAGCGCAAATGATCAAATTAGGCCTTATTGGTACATAAATGGTTTTGCAGAATTACTTAATAGTGCGGGTACACAAACTATCGACTTTGTTAAGTTTGGAAATTCAACCCAAGAGCCTGTAACAGCCTCGCAGTGGCAAGGAGAAAATGCTGCACAAATACCGCCAGAGCAGGGCGCCAGCTTAAAGCGTACGCTCGGCGCAACCGATACTAACCAAAATACAGACTGGAACTACTCAGTATTCAATACTCCGGCAGGGCCTAACGATATAACTTGCTCAATAGATGATGATGAAGACGGTATTCCAGATTGCGCAGAGGTAGAGGGGGCAACATTTGGTGGGCTGCCTTTATATGAATGGGGAGCGCGTACTTCACAAAAAGATATATTTATTGAAATAGATTATATGGATAGTAGTGATGTTGGAATAACGCCTCATCGAACAGCACTAGAAAAAATTGTTAGTGTATTTGCAAGTAAAGGCTATACCGTTCATTTTGATGTAGGTGACTTATTTGATCAAAATAGCGATATTGCGCCGCAAAACTTTGATTTAGGTGGCGGAAATGTTGTCCCTTTTAATAGTTATACTCCGTTTGAGTACGATTTAAGTAGCCCTAATTTGTTTGCTTATAAAATGGAATATACCGATATAACCCGCAGACCCATCTTTCATTACTTATTAATGGCAAGTAGTGGAAATGAAGATGGCAGTATTAGTGGGTCGGGTATTGCTGAGATCAGCGGTAATGATTTAATGGTAACTATGGGCGGCTGGGGCTTAACGCTCGATACGCAAATAGCAACCAATGTAACTTATAATTATCAAGCATCAACTATCTTTCATGAGCTAGGCCATAACTTAGGCTTATACCATGGTGGCGATGAAGAGGTTAACTTTAAGCCTAATCATTTAAGCTCTATGAATTATTTATATCAATTAGCGGGTTTATCAACAATAGGTAATAACGAAGGCGATCGTTATTATGAGCGTTTTTATCCCGGCAATGCTAGCTGCGATATTACACCAAATACTAATAGTCATTTAGGCTCTACAGATGATTTTATTATTGATTATTCAAGTGGTAGTTCAGCAGATTTAAATGAGAGCACAATACTTGAAGCACAGGGGCTAAATAGAAATAGCTCACTACCTGTTGATTTTAACTGTAATGCAATTAACACCGAAAGCCTAACCAGCTTTGATACTAACCAAGATAATACAATATCAATACTTAGTGATGTAGATGAGTGGAGCATGCTTAATTTGCAGTTTTATATGCAAAGTGCAGGTAATCGATTTGGCGTGCCAAATACTAATAATAGTAAGGTGTATAATTTACAAAGCTCACCTACTAATATTGAAACGCTGCCCAGTTATATAAAAGAAGCGCAGCCAAGTAGTGCAATTATTGCTGAGTTAAAAGCAATTAAAGAGCATTAATATGAAACTAGGGTTACGTATTAAGTTTATTGTTTGTAGTAGTTTTTTTAAGCTTACTAATAGCGTGTAGCGATACTAACAATGCACGTGAATGGTTACTAAAAAATGACAATTTATATTACAAAAATACAGCTATTGACTGGCGAGTTGAATCAGTAAAGGGCTGTAAGAAATGCGTTATAAGCCAAGATGTTGTTTATCAACCTGAAGGCATTAGTAGTTATAATACGTTAATGCAGAGTCAAAATTGGGTGGCGGTACATGAGTTAAGTAAAATCAATGTTATCCGTTTAAAGATGCCAGACCAAACACCTTACTTATTCGTAGAGCGTATAAAAGGGCGAACACTAAAGCTGTTTGATCAGCAGCAAAACTACAGTATAAAAATTGGTGAAGTTACAGCCGTTAATTTTAACAATCAGCGCTTTAGTATTTTGATTAAAAAATTTGAAGAAGTAGATAAACAAAGTGTCGCATTACCAAGGCGTGCATCGCTTGAGTTTATTGCTTTAAAAATAGATTAAAAAAGCACCTTTGGTGCTTTTTTATCTCGGGTGCCGTGACCTTTGAATATTGAAAAATCAGCAACCTCTTAATTAACTACGGTATTTTGGTCGATAATTATCGACCCACAAACGTGTTGCACCACACACAGCTACAGGCATAACTATTAAGTTTACAAAGGGTATAGCCGTTAATAACATAACAGCAAAACCAAACCCGTATGATAAACCTTGCTTAGATTTTAAATCGTCTTTCATCTGCTTAAAGCCAATTTTATGGTTATCAAACGCATAGTCTTCATACTGCACCGCGTACATCCAACAAGTAAACAAAACCCATAGTATTTGGCCAATGACAGGTAAAACCCAAAGTAGTATGAAAAAACCAATAGCGCGAGGAAGGTAATAGCACAACTTCGTCCACTCACGGGCAAGCATTCTAGGTACATCTTTAACTAATTCGGAAAAACCATCATCGTTAATTTTTTTACCCGTTAAATAAAGCTCAACTTTTTCGCTTAATAAAGCATTGAATGGGGCTGCAATAAAATTAGTGATTATAGTAAATAGCATACTGTAGCTAAATAATACGACTAATACAGCAATTGGCCACATTAGCCATTCAAGCCAGCTTAACCATTCTGGTAGCATGTTACTGATGTAGCTAAAGCTATCACTTAGCCATCCAAATAAGAAAAACAACGAACTACCAAATAGCAGAACATTAATTAAAAGCGGTATAAGTACAAAGCGCTTTAACCCTTTTTGGCTAATTAATTTAAATCCCGAAAAAAAATATTCCATACCTTGTGTGATCTGCACTGTAACCTCAAAAAATATTTACCATTAGTTATAGTATAAATAGCTTAATAATTTTGAACAGTAATTTTAAGTAACAAAGTGTTAGCTTTAATGTTGCGGTTTTGGTTATATAGTAATTACAGGTGTTTAGTAATATGCAATTATGATTAATCAATGTAGACCCGGTTAGTTTTTTATTAATAAAAGAATGAACTTACTAATCATGACTATACTGAACTTTACTACGTAGAAAAAAAGCATCTACCAGAGGCTTTTTGTTGTATCAATATGTATAAATAATGCGAGCAAGTGAAAATGGGTACGGATAGGTTAAAAAAGTTATTATCTCACCAGCAAGGCATTTTATCTAAAATTGCATTAGGGGTACCTTTAAATGAGGTGCTTACTGAAATTTGTTTATCAATAGAGCAGATTATTAATGATGAATCTGCTAGGTGTTCTATTTTATCAGTTAAAGGCGATCAGCTTTTTCATTGCGCAGCCCCTAATATTCACCCAGAGTACTGTAGTTTGCTTAATGGAGTTCACATAGGACCAAAAGTAGGTTCATGTGGTACTGCAGCATTTTCGAGATCGCGCACAATTGTAGAAAATATTGAAACCTCACCGCTTTGGGAGGACTTTAAAGATTTAGCGCTAAAGTTTGATCTTAAGTCATGTTGGTCAACACCTATTTTTTCAACTCAAGCTGATTTGTTAGGCACCTTTGCTATTTATCACAGCACCCCTAAAGCCCCATCAGAGCAAGATTTAGAATTAATAGATTTTTTTGTACACTTTTCAAGTATTGCTCTTGAGAAAAGTAACGAATTTGAGAAGGCAAAACAGCTTGTCTTTAATTTACAGCACAGTAATGAAAAATTTAAAGCCTTCACCAAAGTAATGCCCGACCTCATCCTCATTTTAAGTGAGGATGGCACATATACCGATGTGTATGGTACCTCTAATGAGTTACTGCTTGATTCGACCACGGATCTTATTGGCGAAAATGTTAAAGACCTACTTCCTCAAAAAGATGCGAAGATGATAATGGATGTCATCGAAACAACACTCTCGACTAACGAGATGCAAATATTTGAATATGAATTAAATGTTCCCAAAGGGGGCATAGTTTTTGAGGGACGAGCTGCCGCTCTAGATCATTACAATCCCAGTAGTCCTACAAAAAGACATGTAGTGTGGATGGCCAGAGATATTTCAATAAAGAAAAAGGCTGAGCAAGAAGTTCATAAGCTCGCCTTTTACGATCCATTAACTAATCTTCCAAATAGAAGGATGCTTAGCGACAAATTAAGCCGATGTGTAGAGAGTGTTAAGCGTAACAAAAATATAGGGGCATTATTATTTTTAGACCTAGATAACTTTAAGCGTATTAATGATTCACTTGGGCACAGTGCGGGTGATGAAGTACTTGTGGAATTATCAAAAAGGTTAAGTGCAATAATAAAAGGCTCAGATACACTGGCCAGAGCGGGTGGTGATGAATTTATTATTTTGCTTAAACACATAGGGCAAAATACAAAGCAGGCAATTCTAGAATGTAAAGCCGTTGCTAAAGAAATTCAAAGAGCTTTTCATGATAAGTTTGAAGTGGGCAACCTTGCATTTCAAGTAAGCTGTAGCATCGGCATTTGCCTAATTGATAGTGTAAACGCACAGGCTGACAATATATTAAAATTTGCAGATACTGCTATGTATTGTTCTAAAAATAAAGGGGGTAATAGCAGCAGCTTTTACGACCCAGCCTTGCAAACACTACTTGAAAAGCAAACAGAGCTAGAAACCGACATAGTGAGAGCAATTGCGTCTAATGAGTTTTGTGCTTACTTTCAGCCACAAGTTAATACGCAGGGTGATGTTGTTGGTGCTGAAGCACTTATTAGGTGGAACCATCCTCAAAGAGGGCTGATAACAGCAAACGAATTTATACCTATTGCAGAGCAATACGGACTTATTCAAAAACTACAAAATATTGTTTTGCATGATATATGTATTTTAATTAACGAGCTTAAAGCAAGCGCTATCATTGACGACTCGTTTAGTGTTTCAATTAATATTAGTCAAAGTCAGTTCAATTCATCAAATTTAAAAGGTGAGCTGTTCAACACTATCAATGAATTTGATATTCGAGCATCACAAATTAAGTTAGAAATAACCGAGTCAATGCTCTCTAGTGATATAGATTATACAATTAGGCAAATGAAAGAGCTCATTGCGGCTGGCTTTTTATTTTCGATTGACGATTTTGGAACTGGATACTCTTGCTTAGCTTACTTAAGTGCGTTTCCTGTTAAAGAATTAAAAATAGATAAAAGCTTTATTGATAAAATTTTAGATAATGAGATTGGCTTTAATATCGCGCAAACAATTATCAGTTTAGGAAAAAGCTTAAACTTAGTGGTCGTTGCAGAAGGCGTAGAAACAACAGAGCAGTATGACTTACTTAAAAAAATGAATATTGACACTATGCAAGGCTACTTAGTTGCAAAGCCGATGGATAAAGAACGTTATTTAAAATGGCATAGTGCTAATAGCAATCCGCAATAATACTTAATCAATTAGAGGGATTAAATCTGGCGGTAACTGTGTTAAAAAATTCTGCCTTGTTATCGACACGATTTTCTTATCTCAAAATAGATCATTTAATTGAGCAAATTGGTACGAAATGCTCTTAGAGCTTAATTACCTAAAGGCCAATATTTACTAATTGGTAATAACCTAACAAAAACTCCCCATATGCAAAGTCATTTTACTTTTTCTAGCTGCTAAAATTCCCCAAACTATATGCTAAATAAGGACTAAAGATTTTTTGGTTAAACAATGCTAAGCTATGCCCGCTTGAATATATTATTTAAAGCTTAATAAACTTATAACAATGAATGGAAGCTTTATGCAGTTAGTCGATTTGAACCCTAATGATCCCGATGTAGTAAATGTATTTGACGATATAGACCGACTTATAAATTCTTTATACCCTGTTGCTACAGCGCAGTCTCTGGAGTTAAACGAATTAACCTTACCTAATGTGTATGCTATTGGTTTAAAAACTGATGAAGGTATTATTGCCTGTGGTGCGATTGTAGAGAAATTTGATACTCAGCCTTATGGCGAAATAAGACGTTTATATGTAAAACCAAGTCATCGTGGTAAAGGGCTATCAAGACGTATTATGCAGATTTTATTACATCAAGCTGGCGAAAAGCAGATCCCGTTAATACGTTTAGAAACAGGTCCAAAACAAATAAAATCAATCAATTTATATGAAAATTTAGGCTTTAAACGCTGTAGCAGTTTTGGCTCATATGTAGATAATCCACAAAGTGTATTTATGGAGTTAGGGCTTAGCCAATAAGCTTATTAACGCTACGACATGTTAAAGCTTAATGTGTCGTAAATATCTGGCCTCATTATTACCTTGTAATAAAAGTCATACTCAAACTATTAACTATAAAAGCAGCTTTTATAGTGATGCAAAAAATACTTCACTGTTTTTAACACCTGTCTTCGTATAAAATCTGCCTCGATAATTAGTGACTAACTTACAAAGCGAGAATTTTTATCTTTTCTAAAAGTAGCAATAAACAAATGAGCGAAATAACAGTAGTAACCCACAATGGTAATTTCCATGCAGATGACGTTTTTAGTATTGCGGTACTTAAACATGTTTTGCCAACGTTTAAACTGGTTCGTACTCGCGATAAAGCGCTTATAGAGAGTGCCGACTTTGTAATTGATGTAGGTGGCGAATACGATCCTGAAACTAATCGCTTTGATCATCATCAACGCGGTGGTGCAGGCGAGCGAGAAAATGGCATTCCTTTTTCATCATTTGGTTTAGTGTGGAAAAAATACGGCTTAGCGTTGTGTGATGATAACCAAGCCGTGGCTGATAGAGTGGATTCAGGCTTAGTTTCAACCATTGATGCCATTGATTGTGGTCATGTTGAAGGTGTATCAAAGGGAATAAGCTTGAGCCAAACAATCTCAATGTTTAACCCTACGTGGGAAGAAGAGAGTAACTTTGATACCTGTTTTGATGAAGCTGTTGAATTTGCAGCTCGCATGCTCATTCGTTTTATCGCCTCAGCTCACGGTAGTGTAAATGCAAAGGCGATTGTCGCCAAAGCAATTGAAAATGCAGAAGATGCCAGAGTTATAGTGCTTGAAAAATACACACCGTGGAAAAAAACAGTGCATATCTTATCAAGCGATGCGCTATACATGGTTTACCCATCGCATTCTGGGCAATGGATATTACAAACAGTACCCGTTGAGCCTGGCTCGTTTGAAGATAGAAAACCGCTTCCTAAAGCATGGTCAGGTTTATCTGATCAAGCGTTTGTAGATGAAACCGGTATTGATGACGCTGTGTTCTGTCACAATGGCTTATTTATAGCGGGCACTAAGTCGTTTGAAAGCACAATGAAACTTGCCACCATGGCGCTTAGCGAATAACAACGCACTAAGCATAACAATTTATATAGATTGTTATGCTTGTTATCTTAGCGTGGAGCATTATGTTTGAACTAAAAACAATCGCACTTTTTACTATTACAGCCTTAGCTGAAATAGTGGGTTGTTATTTGCCTTACCTTTGGCTTAAGCAAGATAAGAGCATTTTACTTTTAATTCCTGCAGCGTTAAGTTTGGCACTATTTGCATGGTTGCTATCTTTACATCCTACTGCAGCAGGGCGCGTGTATGCAGCTTATGGCGGCGTATATATTTGTGTTGCGCTATTATGGTTATGGGTTGTTGATGGCGTAAAGCTTACTATGTGGGATATTATTGGTGGTTTAGTTGCACTGCTAGGTATGGCTATAATTATGTTCGCACCAAAAAGTGCATAGCTGGCTCATACTCAATAAATAAAAAGCGCCTATTTATAGGGGGAACCACATATAGGCTCTGCCTTGGCTAAAAACCAAATGCACAGCTGCAATTTCTACCTCCAAAGATAAACACGCCCTAGTGCTATTTAAAGTCCTACCTCGATTATTTTCAAACTGCTAATAAAATATAACAACTTCACTACGACAGGTAGTACCTAACGCTAAATATGCGCCAAGCAACTATTGAAGCTGGTGGATGTTATGCTGAGCGTTTTAGAAGTGCAAATTATATTCAATTTAAAAATACATGGGTATTACTTGGTCACAACACGTTGGCTAAACTGTAAGTAATTGAGGTGTTGAGGATGCCTTGCTCTAATCCATCAAAAGTAAATTCTATAAAAAAGTAACTCAAGATTAATTTTAGTGAATGAGCTAACTCATTTTTGCTAATAAAATTTATAATGAGTCATTTAAAAACAGCCATTTTTTACAACTTTTCTTATCTTTAACAATCATCAAAGTCCTATTTTATATACGCTAGAGAGCAATACGTGATTGGTCGTTTTATCAACATTAAAAATCACTCGTTACGAGTAAAAATACTTGTTGGACTTGAATGTCTATTTTTCTTTTAATGCGCGGCACTAGCCGAGTCGGCATTAATTAAATAAAAGAGAAAGATAAATGAAAGAAACAACATCACTAGAACAAGCTCGTACGAGCTACAATGTTCGTCATTGGAGCCAAGGTTTTTTTGGTATTAATGATCAAGGTGATGTGTATGTTGCACCCAAGGCTCATTCACCAGAGCAAACCATTGCATTAACAGATATCGCAAAGCAACTACAAGATAAAGGTTTAAGCTTACCTGCTTTAGTTCGTTTTCCGCAAATTTTACACCATCGTGTACACAGCTTATGCGGCGCATTTAATACTGCGATTGAAAACTATGGTTACCCTAAAGACTACCTATTAGTTTACCCAATAAAAGTAAACCAACAACGTGAAGTGGTTGAAGAAATAGTAGCAAGCCAAGCACAAGTAGAAAAAAAGCAACTTGGTTTAGAAGCAGGCAGCAAGCCTGAACTACTTACGGTATTAGCACTGGCTGAAAAAACCAGCGCGGTTATTGTATGTAACGGCTACAAAGATAAAGAATACGTACGTTTAGCACTTATTGGCGAAAAGCTAGGTCATAAAGTGTATATCGTACTTGAAAAGCTTTCTGAGCTAGACATGGTACTTAGCCAAGCAAAAGAGCTTAACGTAAAACCACGCATTGGTATTCGTGTACGTTTAGCGTCGCAAGGTAAAGGTAAATGGCAAGCGAGTGGCGGCGAAAAATCAAAATTTGGTTTATCTGCATCGCAAGTTTTGCATGTAGTTAATCGTTTAAAAGACGCAAACCAGCTTGATTTACTTCAGCTAGTACATTTTCACTTAGGGTCACAAATGGCGAACATTCGTGACGTACGTTTAGGTGTAAGCGAAGCGGCGCGTTTTTACTGTGAGCTACGTAAGTTAGGCGCAGAAATTGATTGCCTTGATGTAGGTGGTGGCTTAGCTGTTGATTACGACGGCACACGTAGCCAATCGCATAACTCTATGAATTACAGCTTAGCTGAATATGCAAATAACATTGTGTACACCATTGGTGATACATGTAAGCAATATGAGCAACCAATGCCGACTATTATTTCTGAGTCGGGTCGTGCGCTTACGGCGCATCATGCTGTGCTTATTTCTAATGTTATTGGTACTGAAAGTTACACGCCAGAAGAGTTAGTAGCGCCAGCGGCAGATGCACCCCTGTTATTAAAAAACATGTGGGCATCGTTTGTACAGTTAACTGATTTAACGGATGACCGTGCATTAATTGAAATTTATCACGACAGCCAAGGTGATTTAGCTGAAGCGCATAACCAATTTGCACTCGGTTTATTAGACTTAGCGCAGCGTGCGTGGGCTGAACAAATTAATATTCGTATTTGTTATGAACTTAACAAGCACATGGATAACAAAAACCGTTTTCATCGTCCTATTATTGACGAGTTAAACGTACGTTTAGCCGATAAGTTTTTTGTAAACTTTTCGTTATTTCAATCGCTTCCAGATGCATGGGGCATTGATCAAGTGTTTCCGGTATTGCCATTAAGTGGCTTAACTGAAGCACCAAAAAAACGTGCTGTATTACTTGATATAACCTGTGATTCAGATGGCGCACTTGAGCATTACGTAGATGGACAAGGTATTGAAAGCACATTACCTGTACCAGAATTTAGTGCCGATAAACCTTATTTAATGGGCTTTTTCTTGGTGGGTGCTTATCAAGAAATTTTAGGTGACATGCATAATTTGTTTGGCGATACGCACAGCGCAATTGTTAATATGGATGAGCAAGGCGTTGCAAGTATTACCGAGATAAACCAAGGTGACACTGTTGCCGATATGATGCGCTATGTACATTTAGATGTTGAAAGTTTTCAGCAATCATACGAGCAGTTAGTAAGCACTAAAATTGAAAAACACGAACAGCAAAGCGTTTTAGACGAGTTGCAAAGCGGCCTTGATGGCTACACTTATTTAGAAGAGTTATAAGCAATGTCGACTTTGTTTGGTCACGCAGATCACTCATTGTACTCAAATGGGATGACGTTTTTACGTCGTCCTATGGTGCAAAATATTAATGCAATTGATGCAGACGTAGTCGTTTTAGGCTTACCGTTTGATTTAGCGACATCGGGTCGCCCTGGTGCACGTTTAGGTCCTGATGCGATTCGTCGTGCGTCGGTTCATTTAGCATGGGAAGACACTAAGTACCCGTGGACGTTCCCGTTGTTTGAGCGCTTAAAGGTGGCAGACGCAGGGGACTTTACTTACCCCGTTGGCGATCCTGAATATTTTACTGCGCAACTAGAAATGGCTGCTGAGCAAATACTTCGCCAAGGTAAAACGCTATTAGGTTTAGGGGGCGATCACTTTGTGACGCTTCCGCTATTACGCGCTCATGCAAAAATACATGGCAAAATGGCGTTAGTGCACTTTGATGCGCACACCGATACCTATAGCAATGGCTCGCGTTTTGATCACGGCACTATGTTTTATCATGCACCAATGGAAGGGCTAATTGATGTTGAGCACAGTATACAAATAGGTATTCGTACCGACTTTGATCAAAGTAAACATGAGTTTGCTGTGATTGATGCAATGCAAGCCAACGATTTACATGCAAATGATATTGCAGCGCAAATACTTGAACGAGTAGGTGACCTACCTGTTTACTTAACGTTTGATATTGATTGTTTAGACCCTGCGTTTGCGCCTGGTACAGGCACTCCTGTGTGCGGTGGTTTAACGTCAGATAAAGTACTTAAAGTACTGCGTGCGCTAAAAGGCATAAACATGGTAGGTATGGATGTGGTAGAAGTATCACCTTCGTACGACCAAAGTGAGCTTACCGCAATTGCCGCAGCAACCATTGCGAGCGAATTACTGCATTTGTGGACGCATAAAAATAAGTACTAATTTTACAAATTAAATACTACAAAAAAGGGTATGCGCTTGCATACCCTTTTTTTACTTAGAGGTATCGATTATTCAGCAGCTTAATTTCCTTTAACCAAATAACGCTTAGCCCAATAAGAGGCAGGTTAGTAGTTACAGGGTTAAATGCTTCAATAAGCAATTGTGGCTGCATTACAACTACAGCGGGTAGAAGGCCAATTAACGCTAAAATATTTAAAATTACTAAGTGTTTATTTTTATAAAACACAAATAAACACAATCCAAATATAATTTCGCCAAAACCCGCCGAACGTGTAATTAAGTCAGACACTTCTGCTGAAAAATCAGCACTGCCAGTCATTAATTTTTCAAGTGGTGCAATATGATAAAGCTTTGGAAAAAAGTCGTGAATGATACTAACCCAAATAACTATTTGAACAATTTAACGGCCTAAATCAATTACTAACGTCGTTAAAAACTTTTATTTAGAACCACTAAACACAAAGTTTTTTGCCTAGTTACTAAATGATTTATTTAACGTTAAAATAGCTCCCATAGTTAATTGAATTAGTATATCCAACTTAAACTCACTATGTAGCGAGCAAGTTGAATATAACCGCGATTATTTCCTAGCATTGTCAATACGCTCTTGTGCACTTGGGTGGCTAGATAAGTACTCTAAAAAGTCATTTACTTTTTCGAGGTGCTCGTTTTCGCTGGTATGGCTTTCTTGTAGGGCTTCTATTGCATCAGCAAAGTCATTACTCGAATACCCGAGCGACTCTAATTGAATGAGTGCAAAGGCATCTGCCTCGCGTTCCATATCTCGTGAAAACCCTTGCTGAGCAAACGATGCACCTGTACCTAATGCAACCTCTGCAACCCCTTCTAAATCACCAAATACAACCGCTAGCACAATCGTACTTGCGGCAGATTGTGCTGTAATACGTACGCTATGCTGGTGGACTACATGGCCCATTTCGTGTAGCAATACCGCTTTTAGTGCATTGGGTTTATCGGCAAGTAAATTTGCTAAATCATCTGTGACCACGATACGGCCATGGGGTAGTGCAAACGCGTTAGCACCAAAGCTGTCTGATTTATAAAACGATAATCTATAAACCGATTGATCAAGCGATAACGCATTAAGCATATTTGTAAAATGTGTTTGTACTTTAGTTTGCTGCTCTGCGGGCAGCTCACTTGGGTCAAGCGCAATCTTTTTAATAAGTGTAAAGCTTTGCTCCCCCATTTGTTCCACAACATTACGTGGCAGGGTATCAACACTGTAAACAGCAATAGCCGGTACCGCTTTATAAAGTACTAACCACATAAAAAGAGGTGTAAATATGACTGCGGCTAAAATTGCCCATTTACTTTTTTCAAGGCGCTCCATTATGTGATGGTTATTTTCTTTAAATGGCCATCTGTAACTTACATCTTGAGGAATAAAACGACTGCCATCTTCAAAGTTTAGTTCGTCGGCAAGTCCTGCCATCCCCGAACTTAATTTTAGACTTGAGATTGCGTGGCGAGCTATAACGTGTTCATCGTTAATAACTTCAATGTGTGTGTCGCTAATAGTTGCAACACACACTTGATAGTTACTCGATGCGATGGGGAAAAAATGTCCCTTTACATGCATAGTGAGCTCTTAAGTTAGAGAAAGGTCAATATCAAATACGTTTGCAGCTTCCTCAGCAAATGATGATTGCTGTTCTTGCGCGGTATCAATTAGGTTTAATGCACCAGGATAAATAGTGACGTTAGTTACATCAGCGAGCATTTTTGATGTACGTACTTTTGTCCATGGGTATGCAAGGCCTAAAGAAAATACAATAGCCAACATATTAGTTAATAGTAAAACAGCGAAAGGAATTGGTTTTAGCTCTGATTTAAATGTAGCAACGCCTTCAAAATAGCTGTTATCAAAAATGTGATTTCTAATAGCGGCGTGCCATACAGCAGAAACAATGGCAATCATTAGCACATAGGCAATCATCATAAAGATAGGAAGCATAACCATAGCTGCAGAGTTTTCTAAATTTTGTTGATTTTCAATATCTACTAAGTTGAGGCCAAATAATCCTAAAATCCCCATAAATACCACCATGGTGATAGAGCTCACTACAAAGCAAATAAGCGCTGTTAAGTAATAGGTTTCGCCTTTTAGATTTACAGTAAGCGGTTTGTCGCCATAACTAATATTGCTATGGATATAGCTATCAATACGTTTTATAACGTAAGGCATTAATAAATAAAGCGTAAATATGCTGGCAATAGGTAAAAGTATAAAGTTAACAAAGGCTTCGCCATAGCTGCCTTTAAAAGCAAAGCGAACATTACGATGGCGGGTCATACGCAGATTAAAACGTAAACCTTGGTTAATAATCCATGGCATTAAAAAGATAAAACCAAGAGCAATAAACAGGCCTAAAATAGGCATAAAGCTAATAGAAAATGTATAAATAAAAAATACAATAACCGCTAAAATCCGACCTTTTAAAATTTGTATTGGCGTTGCTAGGTAGTCAAAACTATGACCATCTATGCGGGTGTGGCCGTAAAAATAGCGATGCGTACGTACTTTAGCCCACGCTGAGTATATGCCAAGCGTAATAACGCTAAGTAATATATTTACAATCCAAATTCCAAAAAACTCACCGCCTTTACCACTAAACTGCACTTTTCCGCTAAAAATTGGTTCAGCAGGCTCATTTATTGGTGGGGTTGTTTCAGATGGGGTAGGGTGTATTGATTCCATTAAAATTATATCCATGTTGTTTTTTTGTTAATTTACCCATTTTTAGTGCAAAATTCAATGTTTATAATTATCTCACCCTTCTGTAAACAGCTATAAATAGGCGTTTTAAGTATTGAGTTAAATACTCTAATACTTTTTTATAAATAAACCTCGCTGGTTTTATTTATTTGGCTGGTAACTGGGATCTTTAGCTTTTTAATATGCGATTTAGCTACTATACATAGTTAATGCTGCTTAAATGTAATGGCATTAATTATGTATTAAGCACACCTACGTACAATTAAGCTAATTGATTTATATGCCAAAATAATAGATTGTAAGAGTAGTAGGGATGTAAATTTATTTAGGTTTTACAGCTTTTATCACCGCTTTAAATAACATTAGGATATTTATTATGTTTCAAGCAGTCGTGCTAGGGGGATTAGAATTTAGCCCGCTGATTGTTTATTTCCCAATTGCGTTTATTTTAACAGCGCTGACTCGTTTTGTTTTGCATCGACTAGATTGGCATGACCGTATTTGGAAAGTGGCTTGGTTTGAAGTGTCACTATTTGTTTGTTACTTGGCACTGGCCGTCTATTTACTAAGTGGAAGATAAATTGAATGATTAAATATCTGCGTATTACTTTTACTATCTTGGTTGTTATAGCTGCGGTTTTTGCTGGGCGTTGGGTATGGACTGACTACATGCATACTCCTTGGACGCGCGATGGTCGCATTCGAGCAGACATAGTTACAGTTGCTCCAGACGTGTCGGGTTGGGTGACTGCTTTAAACATTAAAGATGGTCAAAACGTACAAAAAGGCGAAGTACTTTTTAATGTTGATCAAAAGCGTTATCAAGCAGCGCTTGATAAAAGTAAAGCCAATACAGAAAATACGCTATATACATGGGAGCTTGCTAAACATAAATACGAAAGACGTGTTGAGCTAAACACTCAACAGGCAATAAGTGAAGAAACGCTAGAATCAACACGTATCAATACTAAAATTGCTGAGGCAAATTATAACCTAGCTAAAACAGAGCAAACAATTGCGCAATTAAATGTTGATAGAACTAAAATTGTTGCGCCTGCATCGGGGCAAATAATTAATCTGAATTTACGCCAAGGTAACTATGTAGCTCAAGGCACACCTGTGTTTGCTATCGTGCAGTCAGATTCATTTTACGTAACGGGTTACTTTGAAGAGAGTAAAATACCGCTTATTTATCCTGATCAAAAAGCTAAAATAGCGCTTCTAAGCGGTGGTAAGCAATTAACGGGGCATGTAGTGAGTGTAGGTAAAGCAATTGCAAATACGAATACACAAAGTAACGGGCAGCTTTTACCACAAGTACAACAAACATTTAATTGGGTACGTTTATCGCAACGTATTCCTGTTGATATTAAGTTAGATTCATTGCCCGAAGATACACAGTTAAGCGCAGGAATGACCGCCACAATACATCTCGCTACACGTTAAGGGGAATATAGTGGGCGTTGTATTACAAAATTTGTTTTTTCCTAAAAAACAGGCAATTATTTTTGCGACTAAGGGCGTTATAGCCATGGTAATGGCGCTTACTATTGCTATGTGGCTTAATCTTGAAAGACCTTATTGGGCGTTAGTCTCGGCTATATTTTTGCAATTACGCCCGCAAAGCGGATTGGTTATTGAAAAAGCAATTTGCCAAATAATAGGCACCATAGTGGGTGGTTTATTTGGCATATTGCTTTTAACTCAGTTAATTCTCTACCCTTATTTAGCGCTCGGTGCATTGGCATTATGGTTGGGGGTAAACTCTGCGTTATCGGCAATGGTACGCCAAGCAAACTTTGTTTATGCGTTTGCTATGGCAGGTGTAACAGCCGCTATTATTGTACTTTTAGTCATGGTTACTCCAGCAATGGTAAGCAGTCAAAGCATATTTGATATTGCACAAGCGCGCGTGAGTGAAATAGTAATAGGCTCAATATGTGCAGGCCTTGTGAGCCATTTATTTTGGCCTGTAAAAGTTAAACACTTACTGCAAGTACAAGCGCGGTCGGTTATAAACCAAACGTTAGATTATTTAGTAACTGAGCTTGATTCTAAAGGCTCGCACGAAAATCGCCATCAACAAATAGATGGCATTATGGCAACATTAGGATCTATAAACGAAGACTCCAGCGCAGTAAGGTACGAAGGACCAAAAGGTCCTGGGCGCTCACGTGCTGCAAATCAATTGTCGCAAAAAGTACTTTCTTTACTGGCTTCAATTCAAATAATTGGTCGCCTGCAACGAAACCACGCAGACCTTATTACTCCCACATTAGACAAATTAATAAGTAAACTTAAACACGTATTCGCGCAAATTAAAGAATCTGACGATTTTAATTACTGCGCCGAACAAGTTAAAACGCTGCGTAAAGAGCTAACCGACTATAGAGCAAATACGGTGTGTGATTCGCCATTTGAATCTCACATGCTCAATGTGAGCTTAGAAGTGGCAGCCGACTTAACAATTTTACTACGCGCATACAGAGCTTTAGAACAACGCGATAAAACATTATTAAATGCACCCAGTATGCTTACATATCGTGACCCATTAGCTGGCATTATAGTTGGATTTAGAACTGCTTTGGTGTTTTCTATCGGCGCATTTATTTGGATTAATACTGGTTCTTCAGCTGCATTATTAATTATGATATTACCGGTCATATTTTCGATAATGCTGGCGCGAATACCCTTGGCTATTTTACAGGTTGTAATTAAACGTTTATTGGCAGGTATAATTGTTGCTACTTTTGTAACTATTTTTTATGCGTTAAATTTACTGTCGCAAAGTGGTGGGCAATTAGAAATATTGTTGCTTGTATTAGCTGGTCCGTATTTTTTGGGTTTGCTGTTACTCGCTGATCAACAAACGCTGCCATACGGCTTAGGGTTTTGTATTCCATTTACTATTTTGGTTAGACCCAGCATGGATATGAGCCTAGCATTTTCAATTGATTATACACTCAGCTCTGCAATCGCTATTTTTGCTGGCGTGAGTATTTTATTTTGGATTTTTCAGTTATTTACAGGACCAAGTGTTCAGTTACTTGTTCATCGTGTTTTTAAGGCTACCTATAAAGATTTACTCGAAATAAATACCCATCAAACTCCGAGTATTTGGTACAACCGCCGCATGGCAGATAGGTTAATCCGTTTAACTAATTACGATCAGGGTTCACACTCACGCGCTATTACCGATATGGCTCTTACCGGTCTAAACTTAGGGCATGCTTCAGTGCGATTAAACTCAATTTGCGAAAACCTTGCTGGTGACACAAAGCTAAAATACTTAAATGAGTGGCAACGCACGTTGGCTGATGCATTTATGCTGGCTACCAAAGGTAAGTTTGATGAAAACTTTAAGCAAGCGTCTGATAATCTTTATAATGAATTAGCCGCATCTGTTGGTGATTCAAACCAATTAGAGGCAATAAAAGGGATGTTTATTCGCATTAATCTGACCTTTGAAAGAAGTGCGAGTAAGATAAATTAGCCCTATTCGCTGCTTTTCGAGTTCAGATGTTATAACGAAATCTGTTATACTTGCTGGATAATTTTATGGGGCTGTTATGATTTCAAAAAACCAACTCAAACTTATTCGCCAACTTGGCCAAAAAAAGTACCGAAAGCAATATAATCAATACCTTGTACAGGGTGAAAAAAACGTACTTGAGTTATTACACAGCCCATTAAATGCGGTTAATATTTTTGCTACAAACGAATTTATAAATGCGTACCAAGGTGAGTATCAGCACGCTAATTTTATTGAAGCGGATGAAGAGACCCTCACTAAAGCGAGCACGCTAGTTAGCAATAATGCAGCCATTGCTATTGTTGATATGCCAAAGGCAGCTTTACCACAAGCAAATGGCTTAATACTCGCGCTTGATGGCGTATCAGACCCTGGTAACTTAGGCACAATAATTAGAGTAGCTGATTGGTACGGTATTAAACATATAGTAACTAGCACCGACAGCGCAGACGCTTACAACCCTAAAACAATTAGCGCCACAATGGGCTCATTTGTAAGGATATCGGTAAGCCAAGTAGATTTACCTGATTACTTACAGTCTTTAAATTTACCTGTTTACGGTGCTTTTTTAGATGGACAAAGTGTACATAAAACCCAATTTACGGGCTCAGGCGTTTTGCTAATGGGCAGTGAGTCGCATGGTATACGCGAGACATGTGCAAAGTTAGTGACCAATAAAATCACCATTCCCGCTTTTGGTGGAGCAGAGTCACTTAATGTTGCAATGGCGACCGGTATTATTTTAGATAACTTTAAACGACAAGCTTAATCTATTAGTAAATTATGGGTTAAATTGTTTATGACAAATAACAATAATAAATTGGTAATAACAATAAGATGCGCTTAAGCACTATTAAATTAGCGGGCTTTAAATCGTTTGTAGAGCCCACTAAAATTCCATTTCCTGATCAAATGACGTGTGTTGTAGGCCCTAATGGCTGTGGCAAATCTAACGTTATTGATGCAGTACGATGGGTGCTAGGTGAAAGCTCTGCTAAAAACCTGCGTGGCGATGCCATGACCGACGTTATTTTTAATGGCTCAACTAATCGTAAAGCCATATCACAAGCTTCTGTAGAGCTTGTTTTTGATAACGATAAAGGTAGTCCTTCTAATACATTTGCTGATCGAAACCAAATTGCAATTAAACGCTTAGTAACGCGCGACGGGCTATCGCTGTACTTTTTAAATGGCAGTAAATGCCGTAAGCGTGATATTACCGATATATTTTTAGGTACAGGTCTTGGTCCGCGTAGTTACGCAATTATTGAGCAAGGGATGATCTCGCGTTTAATAGAAAGTAAACCACAAGAATTACGCGTATTTTTAGAAGAAGCCGCTGGCGTTTCTAAGTACAAAGAGCGTCGCCGTGAAACACAAACACGCATTAAAAGCACCCGCGAAAACCTTGAGCGTTTGTTAGATGTGCGTAAAGAGCTGCAAAGCCAATTAGATAAATTGGCTGTGCAGTCGGTTGATGCAAAAAAATACCGAGAGTTAAAAGCGCAAGAGCGAACGCTAAAAGGGCAAATTGCGGTTTTAAAATGGCAAAAGTTACATCAGCAGCAACTTGAAAAAAGTACTCTAATTAAAAAACTGAACGATCAAATTTCTTTTTTTAAAACCGCTAACTCAGGGCATGACGATGTACTTGCAAGCTTAGAAGGGCAAGTACAAGCTCAGCAAGATAAACTAAGCGATGCACAGCATCAGCAACATGTAATACACACCGAGCTTACCCGCGCTGAGCAACAGCAAATAAATGTAAAGCAACAAACTCAAACGCTTAAACAAAATTTAATTAAATTACAGCAACGCCAAACCCATAGCACTGAAGTTAAAACGCAGCAGCAAATTGTGTGCGAGCAACTAAATGAAACCCTGCAAGAGGCAAGTGAAAACGCGTTAATGTGCGAAGAGCAAGTTAGGAAGTTAACGCATGAGCTTGAGGAATTATTAGCGCTGAAGCAGCGCCACAATACACACTGGCAAACTTTGTGTGAGCAACAGCAGCAACTTAATAATAATGCGCAACTGCATAGCAGTCACATTAAACAAACTCAGCAGCAAATAAGCCACGTTAACGAGCAAATTGATCAGTTAAATACGCAGCTTACTGACTTACAAAGTAGCGATGTAGAACAACAATTAACGCAGCAAACACAGCAAACACAAACATTAACCCAAGAACTTGCCGCTAAACAAACAGCGCACACGCTGTGCAGTGCTCAGCTTGAAGTGCAAAATGAGCGTGTTAATAACTCACAAAAGCAATCTTCGACGCTTACTCAAACAATAAATGAGTTAAAAGCCAGTATAATGGGACTTAAAAGTACATTAGGGCTTGATGAAAAAAGTGAAAGTACTAATGGTTTGTTTAATCAGCTAAGTGTTAAAGAAGGCTTTGAGCCCTTAATAGAGCAAGCACTTAAATCGCTAGAGCACTTAAATGTAAGTGAGCAGCAAGCTGATAATAGTGTGTGGCCAATTAGTGGTAAGCACATTGCTGAAAATAGCTTAGCGGCATTCATAACAAGCGGCGTGTACCCAGATCATTTAACGCGCATTGCTTATAGCGAGAGCGGTGATCTAACGCTGTTAAATGATGATTTTTACATAGCTGTTATGGATAAAAACGGTGCTTTATATGGTCGTAACTGGCATGTAAGTGCTGATCGTAACGCAGAAAACTCATTGCTTTTAAAACATAAGCAATTGCAGGATAAAGCTCAGCAGTTAACCAATGCCGAGGATGAGCTAAAACAAGTAACACACACTCGTGATGAACATACAGCTGATCAAATAAAGTTAATTAACGAGCAAAGCGAGCTAAAAGAAGCCATACATGAGCTTGCGCAAAATATAGCAGTAGCCGGTACACGCAGCGATATGCTCAAACAGCAAGTAGCGCACTTTAAGCTTCAACTAGAAAAGCTACAGCAACAAAAACAGCAATTAACCACTGCGCTTTTGCAATTAAATAACGTGCTTGATGAGCTAACAGAGCAATTTGACGTTTTTAATGAGCAGCAACTTAATTTAGCGGATGAGCTAGACGCTGCAAATAGCTTACGCTCACAAAGTGATAAAAGTTATAGCGAAGCATTAAGCATGCTTGAGCAATATAAAACACAAGCGCATAAGGCAACGCTCTCAGAGCAAAAGGCACGTAGTGAATGGCAGTTAAGCCAAACCAAATTGAGCCATGCAGAGCAAGAGCACGTTAGTGCATCTGAAGGTGCGCAAGAATTACTCAATGAAATAGAAGAACTGCTGATACCAGAGCAAGAACTTGGCGATAAAATAACGCAGTTTTTAGCGCAGCATCAAAAAGGCGAGCAGGCACTGGTAGTGCTACAAAAAGAATTATCTCACGCTAAAGAAAGTTTAAACACCAAGCAAGCAAGTCTTAAAAACTCACAAGGTGAGCTGGTGGGCTTGCAAGAGCAGCATCAAAAGCTAACAATTGAAGAGCAAAGCTTACTAATAAAAGCGCAAGTTGCGCTCGAACCATTAGAAGAGCTAAAGCAAAGCTTAAAAGCAATACTTGATGAATTACCTGATTCATTGAATTTAAGTGCAGCGCAAAATCAGTTAACCGGATTTACTAATCAGTTAGATAAATTAGGTGCAGTAAACTTAGCGGCAATAGAAGAGTTTGATTTAGCTAAAGCTCGTAGTGACTATCTTGATAATCAATTAGATGATTTAACAAAAGCGTTAAGTACCCTTGAAGGTGCAATTCGTAAAATTGATAGTGAGACCAAAACACGCTTTAAAGCGACGTTCGATCAAGTTAACGAAGACTTTGCAGAGCTATTTCCTAAAGTTTTTGGTGGTGGTAGTGCGTATTTAGAATTAACCAGTGACGATTTACTCGAAAGTGGTGTTAGTATAATGGCACGACCACCGGGTAAGAAAAATTCAACAATTCATTTGTTAAGTGGTGGAGAAAAAGCGCTGACCGCATTATCATTAGTGTTTTCTATATTCAGGCTCAATCCAGCTCCTTTCTGTATGCTGGACGAAGTAGATGCACCATTAGATGATGCCAACGTTGTGCGTTTTTGCCGTTTGGTTGAAGAAATGTCACAATCAGTGCAGTTTATTTATATTAGTCATAATAAAATTGCGATGGAAATGGCTGGTAGATTAACAGGTGTTACTATGGCAGAACCTGGCGTATCGCGTATGGTTGCTGTAGATATAGAGCAAGCTGTGCAACTTGCACATGCATAAATTTTTATAACAAGTGTATTAGTTTTTAATTAATATACAGGTTTTAGGCATATCAAATAATAAAAGGTGAGGGGATGGCCGAACAATTAAGATGGGTTTTAATCATTATCAGTGTAGTTGTCATTGGTGGTTTATTAATACATGGATTGTGGTCTGTGAGAAAAAAAGACCGCCCAGAAGTATCTGATAACGAGCGGGTTGAACCATTACAAGAAAGCGCATCAGCTTCATCTAAACCGTTTCGAACTGAGGCTGAACCAAAAGAGCCAATGCAAAACGAACGTGATGAGCCACAGTTTGGTGAGCTTAACTTTGATGCAAATGAGCCGCAAATAGATACAAGCGTGCCAGAAGTGCCGATTGAAGATGACCTAGAAATAGTTGATGACCTAGAAGCAAAAGAGCAAAGCGCGGAAGAAGCACCTGCCCAAATGTCTGACTTTGTTATTGTACATATTCAAATGCCGGAAGAGCTTAGTATGCAGGGCAGTAAATTATTGCCAGCAGTTAACACTTTAGGTTTTAAATATTCTGAGGAAGGCTTTTTTAATCGCCATTTAGATCCGGCTGGTCAAGGCCCTGTTTTATTTAGATTAGTAAATATGTACAATCCAGGCACGTTCGATATTGATAATATGGAACAGTTTAGTACCGCAGGGGTAAGCTTATTTATGACGTTACCGTGCGACGGCGATGGTCTAGCTGCATTTAATATGTTGCACAGCGCAGCTAAAAAGTTAGCGGATGAATTTGGTGCACAAATTTTAGATGCTGAGCGAAATGAAATGACAGTAGATCGCGTAAGACAATATGTTGAGCAGGTTCGTTCTTTTTCAGCGTAAATAACGCATACATTATATTTTTATAAGCCACTGGACGGTGAATCGTCAAAGTGGCTTTTTTTATGTTTATTGAGGTTTAAATGTCTAGCAGCATTAGTGAGCAAGTTAATCATCTTCGTACTACATTAGAGCAACACAACTATAATTATTATGTGCTCGACACCCCCAGTATTCCTGATTCTGAATACGATAGGTTATTACGCGAACTAAGCGCACTTGAAACCGAGCATCCTGAATTTTTAACCGCCGACTCACCTACACAAAAAGTAGGCGGTGCAGCACTTAGTAAATTTGAACAAGTAGCGCACCAAGTACCCATGCTCTCACTTGATAACGCCTTTAGTGAAGAAGAATTCACTGCGTTTAATCGCCGTATAAAAGAGCGTTTAATGAGTACTGATGAGCTTACTTTTTGTTGTGAGCCAAAACTTGATGGTTTAGCTGTATCAATTATTTATCGCGATGGTGTGCTTGTACAAGCGGCTACTCGAGGTGATGGTTTTACCGGTGAAAACATTACTCAAAATGTTAAAACCATTCGTAATGTACCGCTCAAGCTCCGTGGTGATTACCCAAAAGAGCTTGAAGTTCGCGGCGAAGTATTTATGGACAGCGCTGGCTTTGATAAATTGAATACTGAGGCAGAAAAACGCGGTGAAAAAGTATTTGTTAACCCGCGTAATGCAGCGGCGGGGAGTTTGCGTCAACTCGACTCTAAAATTACCGCTAAACGCCCACTCATGTTTTATGCGTACAGCACCGGGCTTGTTGCTGATGGCAGCATTCCTGAGGATCACTATCAGCAATTAGAAAAGCTGACTGATTGGGGACTACCTTTGTGCCCAGAAACAAAATTAGTTGAAGGTCCAAAAGCCGCGCTCGATTACTACAGCGATATTTTAACGCGCCGTGGTGAGCTTAAATATGAAATTGATGGCGTAGTAATAAAAATAAATAAAAAGACCTTACAAGAGCGTTTAGGCTTTGTGGCACGTGCTCCTCGTTGGGCTATTGCGTATAAGTTTCCGGCGCAAGAGGAAATAACCCAACTACTTGATGTTGATTTTCAAGTCGGTCGTACTGGCGCCATTACACCTGTTGCACGTTTGAAGCCTGTTTTTGTGGGTGGCGTTACCGTATCAAATGCAACGCTTCATAACAGTGATGAAGTTGCACGTTTAGGCGTAAAAGTAGGCGATACAGTTATTATTCGCCGTGCTGGAGACGTAATCCCACAAATAACTCAAGTTGTACTTGAACGCAGACCTGATGATGCCAGAGATATCGAATTCCCGACGACTTGCCCAATCTGTGATTCTCATGTTGAAAAGGTTGAAGGCGAAGCTGTAGCCCGTTGTACGGGTGGACTTGTATGTCCTGCACAGCGTAAGCAAGCTATTAAGCACTTTGCTTCGCGCAAAGCGCTGGATATAGATGGTCTTGGCGATAAGATTGTTGATCAGTTAGTCGATAGAGAACTTATAAAAACGCCTGCTGATTTGTTTATTTTAAAACAGGGGCATTTTGAGTCACTTGAACGTATGGGACCTAAGTCAGCTAAAAACTTAGTAACAGCACTTGAAGAGGCTAAAGGCACTACGCTTGCTAAGTTTTTATATTCATTAGGTATTCGAGAAGCCGGGGAGGCGACAGCACAAAATTTAGCTAATCACTTTCTAACCCTTGAAAATGTAATAAATGCCAGCATTGATAGTTTAACGCAAGTAAGTGATGTAGGCGAAATAGTAGCTGCTCATGTTCGTGGCTTTTTTGATGAAGAGCATAATTTAGCAGTTGTTAATGCGCTGATAGATCAAGGTGTAAACTGGCCAGCGTTGAGCGCACCTTCTGAGGAAGAACAGCCGCTCGCTGGGCTTACATATGTACTTACAGGTACGCTTAATACACTTAATCGCAATGATGCAAAAGCACGATTACAACAACTTGGTGCCAAGGTGTCTGGTAGCGTATCGGCTAAAACAGATGCGTTAGTGGCGGGTGAAAAAGCAGGTTCAAAACTAACAAAAGCACAAGACCTAGGCATAGACATACTAACTGAAGATGAATTAATTGAGTTGCTTATAAAGCATAACGGTTAGGAAAATGACAATGAGCCGATATGGGCCAGAATACTGGGATAAGTACGGAAGTTACCGTACGCCTATTGCATTTCATTTAAGTGTGCTTGTGCTATTACGCAGTTATTTTATTTGGGTTATTGCGGCTTTAAGCCGCAGGCCTGAACTAGATTTAATGTCGTTATTTTTTAAAAATAAAAATGATTTTTTTATCGCAATAACGATTGGAAGTATTGCAATAATACCGACTATTTTATTTTGTTTACGCAGACCACGAGATTCACACAGTGCAAGCAACAGGTTAGCAAGAATATGGCGACATATGCGCTGGCCTCTTATTTTATGTGCAGTTGTTGATTTAACATGGTTAAGTGTTCAAGCAGCACATAGCCATTATCGATTTTCATCATTTTTAGCAGTACAAATGATGATTGTTTTATGGGTATTATGGTATTTGGTGAAAAGCCGCTATTTAACTGTTTTCTTTAATGATTGGCCTGAGCCGACAGAAAAGGCATCAGAAGAAAAAAAGCGACTTAAAAGGGATTAGTTGTGGACGCCGTAAATAAAAAAATAGCGATAGCTATATCGATAATAGGCTTTGTGCTTATTATTTTAATGATTAGCACTGAGCTTTTAGAGTTTATGTGGTTTAAAGCGTTATTTGGGTTATGGGTATTTGTTTTTTGCTCAAGCGTTTATAGGTTAACGCCTTTATTTAAATCAAGAAACAGGTTAGAGGATTTTATTCAGCGAGACGCCCAACACTTATTACTTTTTAGTTTGATGGGATTTTTTGATAAAAAGCACGGTCCAGATTGGTTAGTTATTGAGAGTATTGAACGTATAACGACAAAGGATGATGAGCTAATAATTTACAGTAATAACGAGCGCCAAATGAGTGTTAGTTTACCTGTAAAAAAAGCAGAGCTAGATAGTTTTATTAAACGAATACTTACCGACTCAGAAAAACAAAATATTACCTTTAGCTAAGAAAATTACCTTTAAGATTGAACGAGTTTTAGTCTTAAACTGTCAACACTCCTTAGCTGATCTTTAGTGTATTAAATAACGTAATAATTAGCCGTACTTTTTATGACTTTATAAAGTATAGCTAATCAACTATTCAATGAGGCTATTATGTTGAAGTGGAATGATGTTATTAACTTTGCCACCAATGGCAATCCTACCCCAAGTAAAAAAGTAGTCAAAACTGACGAGCAGTGGCGGATGCAACTATCAGAAGATGAATATTACGTAACACGTAAAAAGGGAACAGAGCGCCCAGGTAGCTCGGGTAGTTGTACATTACTCGAACCTGGCAAGTATGTGTGTATTTGTTGTGATAATCTATTGTTTGATGCTGATGAGAAGTTTGATAGTGGTACTGGTTGGCCGTCATTTACGCAACCTGCGACAATTGAAGCGATTGGCTATGTAAGCGATACAAGTCATGGTATGGAGCGCATAGAGGTGGTTTGTAACGTGTGCGATTCGCACTTAGGTCATATTTTTCCAGATGGTCCATTACCAACGGGTTTACGTTATTGCGTTAATGCCGCATCAATGAAAAAGCTCTAATATTTTATTTACTAGCGCTTTGAATATCTAAATTCATTTCTTTTGCTATGTGCAAAATCTTATCTAAACGCTGCGTCTGATCTGCTTGTAATTTAGTTTTATCAAGAAGGGCGTAGCACCTTCTAGCAAGATCCATATTAAATGAGCTGCCAGATTGCTTAGTTGAATCAAATAGGCACTGTAATAAATTAAGTGCGATACTTTGATTACGAGGCATGACTCTAAACGCTTGTGTAAAAGCTTCCAACGCAGTATTTAATTGGCCTTTATTAAATTGACTAACGGCATGGTTGTTAAGCTCTTTTGGACCCATTTTAATATCGCGTCGCTCACTTTGTTGCTGCTGAATATAACGTAAGTAAGTTGTGTCGCTAACTGCGGGATGTCTTTCACAGTGGCTAATTATTTGTGTGAATAAGGTTTGCGCCTTTTGATGAAACCCCAGTTCATGAAATGCTTTTGCTTTATCAAGTGCGCCATCAACCGATCGGATATGAGTATCGTCATCATCAAGTTGTTCAATTAGCTTTTTCGCTTTTTGATGCTCGTCTTTTAAGTAATGGAGTCGTGCATTAAGTACATCAATTTGAGCTTGATTTGTATTATTAGGAAACTGTTTTTTTAAATCATTAATGTACTGATTGGTTTGCCTAGAAATTCGTTGAATTTGATCGGTTTGATCAGTCGTTAGCGCAAAGTCGATACCTGCACGTGCTGCATTCAAATATACATCGGGGTGGTCGTGTATTGAGTGTTTTGCAAAGGTGGCTATATCTTTTTGAGTTAAATAGCTTTTTTCGTAGTCGTGATTAATTAGCGACACATTACTTAGCGATTTTTGGCGTGTGATATTTCGCGGTGCAATTTCTGCAGCTTGGCTTAAAAAGCTTTGTGCTAGCTCAAATTGATTTAGCTTTATTTCTAATCTGCCCAACAAATCAAGGGCTACTAAACGAGTTTCTTGGCGCTCTAACATTGTTTTGAGCATTCGCTGCGCCAAAATATGTTCGTTATTCGCTATAAGTGCTTCTACTAAGCCTACTTTTGCCCAAGCAAATTTTTGAATGTCGAGAACAGACTTAAAAAAGTCTTTTGCATCTTGAGCACGCTTTAAGCGAAGTAGGGCATCGCCTTTTAAGCGAAGTAGGATAGGGCTGTAATTATTATTTTTTTTATCTAGAGCGGTATCAATAAACTTAATAGCTTTTGAATCGTTACCATCATCAATTAATGAATACACTGTTTGTAAGTCGTGTTTACGCTTTAAGATTCGTTCAATGCGTATTTTAAGCTCTTGTACTGTAAAAGGTTTAACTAAAAAGTCATCAGGTTGCAGCTCAAGAACACTATGAACGAGTGAGCCACTTGTTTCTGCTGAGATAAAAATAAAGCCAGTCGAGCTTTTTATGAGTTGCTTTACACGTAGCTCTTCATAAAGCTGGTAGCCATCTTGGTGTTTATTTAAGTTGAATGAGCAAACGATTAGATCAAATTCTTCACTTAAACACTGCTCTTTTGCAGAATTTGCATGATCAGCAAAGCGCAACTGCCGAAAGCCAAGCCTTTCTAACGATTGTTTCATATAGCTTTGAGCAAGTGGCTGCTCCTCTACTATAAGTATTTTGGCTTTTGAATAGATCTTAGTTGGCATTGGCTTAAGCGTAATTGTATTTAACACAGACTATAATCAACAGTTTAACTCGTTACAAGGGAATTTAAATGATAGCTGTATTTATTAGGTACTTAACTTTGCCTAATACGTTTATCTAACTACGAAGGTACTGAGCCGAATAACATAATTAAAAACTAAATAAGTAAAATGGAAACACTATATTTGATGAGTGCTTTGATATGGAAATTTAGATTTTAATAAAAATATGAAATGTATTTAAGGTAAAAAGAGGAGTTAAACGTATTTAATATGGGAAAAGAGTTATTACTAGAGAAGTTGTCTGATGGCATTTATATGTGGTGGGTGATACTGGACTTGAACCAGTGACCCTCGCCTTGTAAGGGCGATGCTCTCCCAACTGAGCTAATCACCCACATATAAA